>JBCBHI010000802.1:0-2999 GCA_038525885.1 Bacteroidota bacterium | reverse complement strand
TATCCTTTTGATAGGGTGTATACTTCGGCTTTGCAACGGACTCACCAAAGTGTGGCAAGATTTATTCAGGAGGGGCCACCGCATGAATCACTTTCACAATTTAATGAAATTCACTGGGGCAATAAGGAGGGCCAACCCTTTACCCCCGAGTCGCAGAATTTTTATGAGACCACCATCAATGCCTGGGCCTCTGGTGACCTAGATGCCAAAATTGATGAGGGCGAGTCTGCCAGAGAAATGGGTAAGCGTCTTCAAGAGGGGTTAGAGTATGTACTGGGTCAGCCAGGGGATCAAATCCTAATTTGTATGCACGGACGGGCTATGCGTGCGCTGCTGGCCATCATGCTGGAGAAGCCTCTCAGCGACATGGATCAGTTTCACCACACCAATTTATGCCTGTATGAGCTTACGTATACGGCTGGGAAATTCACCCTGGATAAGTTCAACGAGCAAGCGCACCTGGAAGGAGTTACTGTGGAGGATTGAGGTGATTTATCCGACTGAATCCTAACTCTCAAATTCACCCACTTTTTGCGTGAGGGATCAAGCTATTGTTTGAGCTCGTGCTACCCTGTGCCCTGAGACGTGCGAAGCACGGAAACTCGAAGGGCACTGGGTGGCACAGCGAGTAGCGCGAGCCCGACTCTGGTAAAATAGGGAGGGTATTTTTGTGAGGGCTTTTTTCCCAGAGGCACGCCCTAGCCTTTACTCTTTTTCTGACCGGGCTCCCCCACCCCCAGCGGTAAATTTGCTAATGAGAATGCCTACCAGCACCACACTGTAGAACTGAGCGGCCATACCGAAGAGGGAAACAATAAGCCGACCGGCATGGGTAGTTGGGGTGATGTCGCCATAGCCAATGGTGGTAACGGTAACGGTGCTGTAGTAGACCAGATCCATAAAGGCGGTGGCTGGCCCTGACGCGTTTACTCCACCGAAGGAATCGGTATTTTGGTAAAACAGAATGGAGTAGAGAAAGACGCTCATTTCGATGAGCAGGAAATATCCGCAAGCGGAGGCCGAGATAATGTCCGCGTTGATGTAGCTAGGCCGGATGAGGAAGCGGATAATCTCAACGAAAAGCACCAGAAAGTAAACCAGATATACCATGCTAATGAGTAGCATGAGCCAGTCTGACCTACCTAATGCAATCATGGCAAGCGGTAGCCCAATAACCAGGAGTGTCAAAATATTTTTGAGCTGTTGCCGCCACCGCTCCTTTTCTACAAAAAGTCCAATACTGGCAATGCCGAGTACGGCCATGTTGAGCGGCCAAATGATCTGCTCATACACAAGTAGGTCGGTAAGTACTATGCCTATGTATAGGTGCTGGATGAGCGCAAAGAGGAGCACTTCGTACTTGCGACGGACAAGGAAAGGGAGAATGGTATTTCGCATGGTAGATCAAAGCTAAGCCATCTGCAGATTTCGGCAACTGGTGGGTACCTTTGGCAGATGAATATGCGCACCTTCTTCAATTGGAGTACAGGCAAGGATTCGGCTCTAGCCCTTTGGCATCTAATGCAGAGCCCTTATCATGAGGTGGGCCACTTGCTTACCACGCTCAACGCTCATCATGACCGGGTAACGATGCACGGGTTGCGCCGCAGCCTGTACCATGCCCAAGTGAAGGCCCTGGCGCTCCCCCACTCTACCGTGGAGTTACCAGAAATGCCGGATATGAGTACTTATGAAAACAGGATGCATAGTGCCCTAAAACCTTTGTTGGAGCAGGGGTATACTCACGCAGGGTTCGGGGACATCTTTTTGGAAGACCTAAAGCAATACCGTGACGAGAATCTAAAAAAGATAGGTTTGACGGGGGTGTACCCCATCTGGAAGAGGGATACCAAGGAACTAGCCCAGGAGTTCATTGACCGCGGGTTCAAAGCAGTGATAGTGACTTGCAAGGCCGAGCTGATGGGAGAAGAGTTTGTGGGCCGGGAATTTGATTCAGATTTCCTGGCGGACTTACCTGAAGCGGTAGATCCTTGTGGTGAAAATGGTGAGTTTCATACGTTTTGCTATGCCGGGCCCATTTTCAACCAATCCGTACCCTTTACCCGTGGCGAAAAGGTTCTCCGTACCTATCCGGCTCCGAAAACGGAAGACGGCGAAGAGTCAGCAGAAGTAGGGTTTTGGTATATAGACCTGTTAGATTAACCCTAGTCAGAGCCAAAGGAGGGAGAAGAAATGCTTCACTCCTTAGGCATACTTGGCCACCAACAAATCACGCATTTGGGGCATGCCAGTGGCGGCTCCCTCGCTTATGAGTTCCACTTTCCGATGAAACATGCTTTCGGAAATGCCAGGGTCTACACAAAACAGTGAAGCAGAATGCGGGGCATATTCTAGGAGAGAGGCGGCAGGGTAAACCACCAATGAGGTACCTACTACCAGTACCAGATCGGCATCCTGTACTTCTTGAACGGCAACCTCCATCATAGGTACCATTTCGCCGAACCACACGATGTGCGGTCGCAGCTGTGAGCCCTTGTCGCAATGGTCTCCCCATTTCAGTTCCCATCCCTCCAGTTCGTACACCAAATTCTCGTCTACTGTACTGCGTACTTTGGATAGCTCGCCGTGTAGGTGAATGATCTTGCTACTGCCACCGCGCTCATGGAGATTGTCAATATTCTGGGTAATGACCACTACGTTGAAGTGCTTTTCCAGATCGGCCACGGCAAAGTGGCCGGGGTTGGGTTGTACCTCGTGCATCTTTTTGCGGCGCTCGTTGTAGAACCGAAGCACCAAATGTGGATCAGCCTCCCATCCTTCCGGGCTAGCCACTTGGGTAACGTCATGCCCCTCCCACAGGCCATCCGCCCCACGAAAGGTGGGAATACCACTGTCGGCACTGATGCCCGCGCCAGTCAATACCACGAGTTTTTTCATGGTGATAAGCTACGGATTTCGGCTTAGAATTATAGGTTAGGTTTTACAAATTTGAACCGACTGAGAAGTGGTGGAATAGTTGACCTACCCAGGCATCTTTT
>JBCBHI010000801.1:0-3001 GCA_038525885.1 Bacteroidota bacterium | reverse complement strand
GAAGTAATACTTGAAGCCAGTTTACTCCTGTTGGTATGCCCAAAGAAATTTTAGAAAGGCATCATAACTTACTGGCATTGAAAACTTTAACCCCAGCAGGCGAATCAATAGATACAAATCCAAAAATTTCTTTGGGCATACCAACAGGAGTAAATTGGCTTCAAGTATTACTTCAATCTAATCTTGGCGTGGTCACCGAAGCCACCCTGGCCCTGGACCCATTGCCGCGCTTCTGGAAGCACCTGCACGCTACTTGGCACCAAGACACCGTACCATGGAACACGGCCATAGAGGCCATCCAGTCCTTACAGCGGGAGGGTATCCTCACCACCTCCGTAGCCCTACACAATGCAGATAAAATCTTGAGTTATGTAAATCCGGGTCCACAAGCACCACGCAGGACTGAGGACATACGAAAGCAGCAATTGGAGGCTATCGAGGGTGGCGATTGGTTTGTAGAAGCAGCGATTAGCGGAGCTACTCCAGCTCATCTAGAAGCCAGTCAGCAAGCCGTATCCGATGATTTTAAGGCTTTGGGTATCCCGTGCGCGTGGGCAGAGACCAACCAACCCGGACCCATGTACCATCAGTTTACCCAACCCTCCTTAGCCACCCTATACGGAGCTATAGGTAGAGATGAACCCGTCTATCCTACCCCAGAGGCGGATAATATAGGAGCCCTCTGGTATGCAGTAGTAGTACCTGGTGCGGCGGATATGGCCAAGGTAGCAGCCCTGGTTTCGGCCCAAGGCCTAAAATGGGATATGGATATGCCTCTCACCTTCCAGATTCCCCATCATCGCTATGCCTATGCGGTGCTAAGCTGGCTGTATGACCGCCGCGATTCCGCCTTAGAAAGCCGGATGCTAGAGGCCTACCAGGCCACCAAAGAGGCACTGCGCCAGCAAGGGTATGGACCTTACCGCCGGGGCTGGATGGACCAACAAGAGGCTATACCCTCCAATACGGTGACCGAACGCTGGCTGGCTGCTATGCGCAATACCACCGACCCTATGGGTATCTTAGCTCCCGGACACTACGAAGCCTAAAATATGCGGCGTTGGCACCTTTTTGAGTTTGGCGATCAGCGGTGGGTACCGCGCTTCCTGCGCAACTACCTACACGAACTGTTGCAGTACCAAACCACCCTGATCTATGAGCCCTTGATTCCCTTTCTACAAGAATGGATGCAAGACCATACCATCACCCGGCTCACCGACCTGGCGAGTGGTGCGGGTGGGCCTTGGGAAATGCTCACGGAGCAGTTGCACCAGCGACTCATGGAGGTAACGGTCCAATACAGCGATTTACACCCAAAGCAGGGGCCTGATTGGCTTACGGAGTCGGTAGACATCTTACAGCCGGACACCTGGCCAGAGGGGCCTCTTACGCTCTTCACCGGGCTGCACCACCTGCGCCCGCACCAGGTGAAAGCGTTCTTTCAGGCGGTAGCTCAGCAAGAACGGCCAATCTTCGTAGCCGAGTTTACCGAAAGAAGCCCTCGGGTGATTCTGGGCATGTTGCTTTCCCCTATCTTGGTCTGGGTGCACACCCTACGGGTTCGGCCCCGTGCTTGGCACCGCTACCTATTCACCTACCTCATTCCCTTAGTCCCGCTCCTTTACATGTGGGATGGAGCCGTGTCGCACGCCCGCAGCTATACTGTGATAGAGTTGGCCGAACTAGCCCAGGAGGCAGGCATTGGTTTGGAAATCCGCACTTGCCCCAACCTAGACCTGGGCGTGGAATTGACGGTCCTGCGCACGGGCAACTGGGAGCCGGAGGGCTAAGTGAAAAATCGGTTCCCCAAGTCCATTCTTCTAGAATAATGATTACCTCTTGAAATTCAGTCACTCGGCAACCCACCGCGGTACAATCATTCTACAGACATCATAGTCCCGGTTACCAGCTAAAAGTTCCTACGCTGTCACAGTGTAAGAATGTTCTACCAATTAAACTCAGATTAGATTTTTAATATCTTGCGCTTCCAACTTGATTTAACAACTATTCAATCAGTTCAATGAAATTTCACATCTATCCAGCCATTGGGCTCCTATGCCTATTTGTTCTGTCACACAAGACAGTAGCTCAAGCCCCTTCAAAAACTCTCGTCTTTATTAATTGGCACAAAGAAATCGTACCGCAGGACGAAGCAAATTATGTATACGTTATTTCCAACCTGCCTACGGAGGAGGGTTGGTACCCCACCACCCAGTATGAGGTAGAAGAGGGGGTTTTGGACTCTACGGATATCAGCACCCTTTACCAACAAGGTTTTCTGAATTCGACTGAGGAGCTACTTCGAATGGGCCACTGGGAAACATTCAATGATGGAATCCTCACTGAAGAAGGTGACTATCTAGACGGTTTAAAGACAGGGCTATGGACTAATTATTATAAAGACGGTTCGGTCCGTGATCAGGGCACCTATCAGGAAGACGAAATGCACGGAGACTGGATGCACTATTATAAAGATGGTGAAATCAGCGGTAAGCTGGTGTACGATGCTGGAGACCTCACCTCACATCATTACATCAACCCCGATGGAAGTACCAATCCAGACCCGGAGGCTGCCCATCATCAACCCGAATTCCCCGGTGGAGAGACCGCCCTGTATCGGTTCCTAAGTACCAACATCAAGTATCCAGAGGGTCCGCGCCGGGCAGACATCGAAGGGCGAGTCTACATCCAGTTTGTCGTGCTTGAAGACGGTACCATTACTCGCGAACAGGTGGTCCGCGGAGTAGATCCAGAACTGGATGCGGAGGCCTTGCGCGTGGTAAAAATGATGCCGCAGTGGGAAGGAGGGATGGATCATAACCGTCCCGTCAAAATCAAAATGATTGTACCGATCACTTACAAGTTGAGCGGAGGAGCTGCTGGTCGGAAGAAACGCCAACTGCTTCGCAGGAATTAATGAGTAGGGATCATGCCGAAAATCTGGGGACTAGCTTTCAAAGAAATCAGCCCTTGTTGGTGTTTAAGCACTGCAAGTGCGTCA
>JBCBHI010000800.1:0-3013 GCA_038525885.1 Bacteroidota bacterium | reverse complement strand
GTGCTTATCTCTTATACAATCTGTCTCTTTCAATGGGCAGAAGGATGGCTAAATCAAAAGTGACTAAAACTAGTCTGGGTTAATTGAGAACTACACCTCCGAAATCAAATGAACAAAGCTTTTAGAATCTTGAAGAAGACACTCTTGTTTGGTTTGTCTTTCTTAATTCTGCTGATCGTAGTCGGGTACATTTACCTCTATGTGCTTCCCAAAGGGCCTGATGTTACAGAGTCCACTAGGTTGAATACCAACGTAGACTCATTTGTGATGTACGCTTATAAGGATAGTGAACGCAAGTCTATCAGGGTATGGACTTACAAGCCAGAAACCTGGGAGGACCAAGACAAAATCGTGTTTGTTATGCATGGAGGCGGGCGCAATGCAGATGATTACCTCAATGCTTGGGTGGAACTAGCCGAGCAGAACAACCTGCTAATAATCGCGCCGGAGTTTGAAAGTAAATTTGCCAAGTTCGCTACTAACGACTATCAGGAGGGTAACTTATTTACCTTTTTCGGGACGGATAACCCAAAGAGCGAATGGGCATATACGGTGGTTGAAAATATCTTCGATCACGTCAAGTCTTTCAACCAGATCACCAATGGCCATTATGACATTTTTGGGCATTCTGCCGGAGGACAGTTTGTCCATAGAATGGTCATGCTAATGCCGGAGTCGCGAGTAAGAACCGCCATCGCAGCCAATGCTGGGTTTTATAGTTTGCCTGACGAAAACCTTGCGTTCCCTTATGGGCTAAAACGAACGGAAGTATCGGTGAGTACAGATATCCAAGAAGCCCACCAAAAGAAACTGATTGTCTTGTTAGGAGAACTGGACAACGACCCGAGTTTAGGGACCTTTAGAACCACAGAGCTGGCCATGCAACAAGGAGGCCACCGACTCGAACGGGGAACCCGCTTTTTTCAGGCCAATGAAGAACTAAGTCAGCAGAATGGGTGGGAGTTTAACTGGACCCTTGACACCGTCAAAGAGGTAGGGCATAACTATAGGCTGATGTCTCAGCATGCCATTGATTGGATCATTGACTAACCTCTGCTCAGTGGTCGCGTGAGCGGATGATGGCAAGTGTGTACGGCCAAGTCCGATAAGTTATGATTTCAGTCCTCCCGATCTGTAATCTGGATGTGATGCGCTGTTCGTCTGCGGCGCTCGTGGCGCTGCAAACACGATTCTCGCTGGTCCTCGTTCGGAAACGAGGATGATGGGGTCGTATCAAAAGGCATAATTGTGATTTTGCAACCGAATGTTCTTTTGTAATTGCTTCCCCTGCCCGGGGAAGCTCCAGTAGGGAGAAGGGGTCCGCGAAGGTTACAACCTCATCACTAAGTTCAGCGAAATGCACGAAAATTTTGATTTTCTGGGAGTTACATAACGATGAAGTTTTAAACCATAGGTACGCCTAACCGCTCACCCTACGGGCACTCCTCCTTTTCGTAAGGAGGAGAGTTAAAATCTCTTTCCATGCCCAGGGAAAAAATTGTTACCCCCATAGTAAAATTGGCGAACCGAATTGCCGGTTTCATTATGAGGCATCCTCACCTAAATGACTTTGAGGTCATGCCAACTCCAAGCCTGAAGTCAGCTTTTTCCTTGAACGAGCAACAGTACGAAGGCTTACTGGGCCCTTGGGGTAGGCTCGCTATCTCGGTACCCATTGAATACGCGGACTGCCTCCACGGCATACTCATCGAAAAGGGAGAAATGGCCGCCCGTAGGGTAGAGGAAAAGGGTTACCTCACTACCCAATTGGGTCATGGCCTCGTAGGCATGCTCGGAATGATAGGCGGGTAGCACGGGGTCGTCTGCACCGTGAAACAGGTGGACGGGGGCCTGTGCATGCCAACGGTGGTGGTCGTTACGCTCGGCAGCCTGCTGCCACTCGGTTGCGGTCCCCTCCTGAAGGCCTTGACGCAGGGTAGGATGCAGGAGGTTGGTAGAGGTGCGTGCCCAATATCCCGGCAAGATGCTACGCAGGAGAAAACCTAGCGGGAGATTATTATAAGGCTTGCGGAATATCTGGTCATCGGGTTGGCCCAGCTCAGGAGCCTGTTGGTTCAGGGTCCAGGCGCTCCATAGGTACACCGGAGCCGCTAAGAAATAGTCCTCCGATTGGGCAAAGGTCTTCACCATATAAGAATAGTGGTAGTCACCGCTGAGCGTAGCTTGGGCTGTTACCGGAATGCCTTTAGCCTGCAGCAGGCGGTGCAAGGCCATGGTGGCCCCGGCGCCTTCTGAGTAACCGGCCAGAAAAAGCTGGTCGGATACCGGGACTTCCAACTCTTGGCAGGCGGTAAAGGAGGCTTGCAGCATATCAAAAGATACCTGCGCTAGGGAGGGAGAATAGGTATAATGCTGGTTTATACTGTCCGTGCTGCCAAAGCCGAGGTAGTCGGGCATGGAGACCACGTATCCCTGTGAGGCCAGAATGGAGGCCACCAAAGCTACTTCGATGTTGCTGTTTAGAGGATTGCGAATGCGGTGATTGCCGTATTCCGAAGGAGCAATGTGTTCGGTGCCCGGCAGGATGGTGCCGTGTTGGTAGCTAATCATAGGATGGGCCCCGGGAGCCTCAGGCACCAGCAATAGGCCGGAGGCCTGGATGGGTTGGCTACCCGTGGTAGTAGGGTACTCCACCCGATAGAAAGTAACCGGATAGACTAGCAGGCTATCCGCCAGATCGTCCAAAGCACGGTTCTTTTGTACCCATCGGAACCCCCATTGATCGATCCCTTGCTTAATTTCATTAAGGTCTCGGGTGCCTATTTTATGTAGTTGGGGAGATAATTGCCCGTAAGCGGTGAACGCAAAACTAAGACTACTCAGAAGGAGAATGCAACGTAGGTAGGTATGCATAGTATAGGTCGCTGATTTTTTGGATTGTTGAGAAGTTCTTGTTGAATACGCAAACGTCCTAGGGCTCGAAGTATTGTACGGATATTCCTTATTAGCTGTCAGAAGGAAGTCCTGCCTCGCGATTTGAGAAGGATAGAAT
>JBCBHI010000799.1:0-3018 GCA_038525885.1 Bacteroidota bacterium | reverse complement strand
ATTATGGGAGTCTCGAATGACTCCCAAAATCGGGCCTTCATATTCTAACTCAACGATGGGACTCTTCACCCTCTACCATACTCAAATAACTGTGGTATCGGGTAACCGAAATCTCATTGGCTTCCAGAGCTTCCAATACAGCACAGCCGGGCTCATGAATATGTGTGCAGTTATAAAACTTACAGTTGCATAATAGAGATTTAAACTCAGGGAAGTACCGTCCTATTTCATCTTTTTTAAAATCCACCAACCCTAATTCCTTGATCCCAGGGGTATCAATGATGTTAGTAGTTTCTGAGATCGCAAACATCTCGGCAAAGGTGGTGGTGTGGGTTCCCTTATTAGCAAAGGTGCTTACTTCTCCAGTTTTCTGGGCGATATCCGGGGAGAGTAAATTGAGCAAAGTGGATTTCCCTACCCCTGAATGGCCAGTGACCAAGGTAGTTTTTCCCTCTATCTGCAAACGCAAGGCACCAATCCCTTCCTCAGCGACCGCAGAGGTGAAAATCACTGGGTACCCTAACTCCTCATACATCCAGCGATACATCTGGATATCTTCGGCTTGTTCCTCGTCGTACAAATCCGTTTTATTGAACACAATTCCCGCAGGTACACCAAAGGCCTCAGCCGTAACCAGAAAGCGGTCTATAAAGCCCAGAGAGGTCCTAGGAAAGGTTAATGTGGCTATGAGTAGAGCTTGGTCTAGGTTGGTAGCTAAAATGTGAGCATGGGCCGTTTTCTTGGGTGATTGACGGATGATATAATTGGACCGATCCTCAATAGAGGTAATGACTGCCTGCTCATCTTCATTTTCGAGTAACTCCAACGTCACCCAATCTCCCACAGCCACCGGGTTTGTCACCTTTCGGCCATCCAGGCGAAATTTACCTCGGATGCGCGCCTGATAAGCAGTGCCGTCCTCGCCTACCACCTCATACCAACTGCCAGTAGATTTAAAGATTCGCCCCCTAAGGGTAGTTGCCGATGATTTCGTCATACTGATATTATTCCTCCACCCCATCGAAAACGGGCCAAGCCGGAAATCTGGGGACTATTGTGCTTTCAAGGCAAGCCCTTGCTTTTGTTTGGAAATCCGATACATGTCGGACCGCATAGGCTATCAGGGGCAGGCTTGCAGCCCTTCAACACCAACAACCACGAGTGATCCTTTGAGTTATTGCTTGATCCGAAAAACTCCACAGGGTCGGATACAAAAGAGCCTCGCCAAAGGCGAGGCTCACGTTGTTTACGTAGATTTAGTTTAAAAAATTATTTCTTTGGGTCGTTCTGCAATTTAGCTTCTAATTTCGAACGAGGCGACTTTTTTCCATTACCATTTCCATGATGGCCGTTTCCGTTGCCAGAATGGCCATTTCCTACCATGGCTTCTGCCGCCTCCAATCCTATTTGCTTACGCAACTTCTCAATTTCCTGGTCTCGCTGTTCTTTTTCAGCCAAGGCTTGCTGCACGTCAGTAATATCTTTTGACATTACAATTCCTCCTACCACTTTCTCATCCTCGTTGAAGATAGGAATGTAGTGTCCCTGAATATACAACACAGAGTTCTTAACCCGACGTTCCTCTTCTATGATAAAGCGCTCCCCTGCGAAAATCCGCTGGTACCGCTCCTTCCATTTATCATGCTGATCTTCAGGAAGCTTATCAAAAATCAGATCCCCTTCTTCCAGCGAAACTCCTCCCGCACGGAATCGGTCGCGCAGCGTTTTGTTGGCTACCAGAATTCGGTACTCCAGGTCTATGGCAAAATAGGTGTCGTCAGTACTGTTGATAAGCGCATTGAGGGTCACCTCCTTGCTCTTAGCCTCAGCCTCCGCCTTCATTAGGTCGGTGACATCACGTGAGATCACAGATACGCCAACCACTTGACCAGCAGAGTCTTTTATAGGGTTATGGAAGGTTTGGGCGAAAGCCAACGATCCGTCGTCGGTGGTGCGCTCCTCAATCAATTGATACCTTTCCCCACCTAAAGCCCGATCATACCGATCCTTCCAGTTAGCCCGGGCTTCTCCTTTCAGTAGATCCAAAATGTTGGTACCCAACTGTAGATTGATACCCATTTGGGCGTACTTATCCCGAAGGAATTTATTCACTACGGTGATACAATAGTTGGTATCTATCGCAAAGATGGTATCGGTAGTGTTGTTTATTACTCCGTCCAGATTCCGCTCCTTGGCTTGCAGTTCGCGCTGAGCGCGAAACATTTCTTCCTGCGTGCTTTGGAGTTCCTCCATATTCTGGCGCATCTCCTCTTCCTGGGCACGAAGCTCTTCTGCTTGCTCCTGTGAAGACTTAAGCAGTAGCAGCGTGCGCTCGTTCATCTTCACGTTACCCACTGCGGTAGCAATGGCCTCACAGGCGCGTTGAACGAAGTCTTTCTGGTGCGGTGTGATAGTATGGAAGGAAGCGACTTCTAATATCCCCACGATCTTTTGGCTGGCCATCATAGGCACCAAAAACAGGCTATTGGGCTCTGCGCCTCCCAAACCAGACCGAATCCGAACGTAATCATTCGGTACATCCGTTAGGTAAAGTTCATCCTCATCACGCCATACCTGCCCTACAAGGCCTTCTCCGTAAGCTACCTCTATCTCATCAAACTTCTTCTTGTTGTAAGCATACAAGGCTTTCACCTCCATAACCTCAGATCCCTCTTCTCCTTCCTTGAGGTATAGGGCACCCTGATTACAGTCGAGGTACTTCACAATAAGGTGCAATACCTCATCGCACAAGTTCTGCAGATTATCGTTGTTGGACCTAAGTGTATGGGCTACCTGAGCATACCCCTCATTGACCCAAAGTCGGCGGCGGTCTTCTTCGGCTACTTCATGCAAGCTGCTGCGCATGGAGGCCAGACTAGCTCCTAGGTCAGAGGAATGTTCGAAAGCGGCGATGGCCTCATCAAAGTGCCCTTCACCAATATGCTCTGCCAGACTCTTCACATTCTTCAGCTCTAAACCCAAGTGGTTAAGCAAAGGAAATATTCCAGAGCCACTGGA
>JBCBHI010000798.1:0-3018 GCA_038525885.1 Bacteroidota bacterium | reverse complement strand
ATCATTTTGCCCTGGAGCACGCGCAAACCCGTTTCACCATCGATGCCCGTTGCCATATCTATATCCACATAGATGCGGTTTTCTTCGATATCCAAAAACGGGATGACCACCGTGGAATCTGTTTTGGCCTTCAGCGCGAAGTTTTGGTGGGCTGTAGAAAATCCAATTTCCAGTTCGGCAATGGTGGTATCCGGCACGTTGGAGGGTAGGGTAGCTCCGGTGAAGTCGGCCACTCCTTGTACGAAATTAATGAAGGATATCATTCCATAATCTGCTCCCGCATGGAAATCCCAGTGGACGTCATCCCGATAAACTGCCGACGTGAAAAAATGAACACCCGCTAATGTAAAAGTACCGGTAAAAGACCCTTCCAGGGTATCTTCCAGAAACGATTTCTCGATGGTAAGGGCGAGTCGTTTTATGGTTACTGGAGTGAACCCAATGTAGATACTAAGAACCTCCTCCAGCCCTAAGTTTAGAGAGAAAGTCTTGGTGTTAGGAATAATACTCCAGCTTAAGGTGGACATGGTGGCACCTGGGAAAATGTTGTCCTGGCCAAAATAATGAGACAGGATGGGTTGGATGGAAATACCATCATATTGAATCGACTGACCGTGTGATTTTTCACCATGTAAGCCTCCATAGAATTCCCCAGAAGGTAATTGTAAGGTATAATCGATAGTGCCATTGAAGTATTCGAAAGTGCCCACCAAGGAAACCGATTGTACACTAAGTTCCCGAGGATTCACCATTAGATAGACCCCTGTTAGAGTAAGTCCAGAAAGAGGTAAATCGTCCAATACATCAGCAACATCCTGTAAGGGCGCCCCAAAATCTGTGGATGCCAGGAATCCCGTAACGTCTGTCCAGGTAAGGCCTGCGCGCGAGGTGAGTCTCAATGACCAGGCAGGCCCTGGAGAGATGGTCAGTAAAGCGTCCACTACTATCTCACCCATCACTATCGTCATCCGTACAGAATTGCTTCCTTGGAAGAGTATAGGCCCAGTATCGGGTTTGTGGAGCATCATTTGTGCACCGATGGTGGGGTTGGAAAAAGAAAATGGGCCGAGAGACAAGGATCCACCTAGGTCAGAGGGAAGTAAATCCAGGGTGGGGATCGTAGGTTCGGTGGTGTTAAAGGACCAAATACACCGAATGGATTCGGCACCTAGTGATTCCAGAAAAGGTACACCCTCTGACATCAGGGAATTGCCTTGCCCGGCGGAAAAATCGGAAAGCCAATCGGAATAAGAGCGAGGGGTTGGTGTTTGAGGAAGTCCACTAAAATGCAAAAATCCTTCTGGGGAGAGAAGGGCTTGCCCTTCATACACTTGGCTTTCCAACCTCCAGTTGACCTCATCCCAATCCATTGCTTGTGCAATCTCGCTTCCCAGGGTAGGTTGTCTAAACGTAAGGGTAACTGACCCTGAAGATACCTCGGAGGTACCACTATATTGTGGAAGGGACAACGAATCCATGGCCTCCCCAATAACTGTAAACTCATCATCCGCAATGTCACTAATGGCGGTATTCCCAAGGCGGTAGGTTCTATTGGGTAGGGTTTCTAACCAACGATAAAGCCTTCCTGGAGCTAATAGGTTGGGTACTAAGTGCAAAACACCAGCTTCTGGAGACTCATCCAATGCCTCTTGTAAGGCCTGTTGTTGTTGGGAAAGGGTTACAAAATCCATGGCATTAGAGTCTGTTTGGTATGGTTACTTGTATATCCATCCCCTCTGTTCCTTCCGCAGCTTGTTCGGCCCTGTCGAAATATTCTATTTGAAAATTCGCCTGATTTTCCAGAGATCCCGCATACCCCACATATAAGGAAACGTCACCGTACTGGTTTTGGGCCCCTGATATTCGAAATCTAGCCTGTTGTTCGGGGGTGAAGTTTAGGTTAATGAAGGCTTCCCCCGGGTGATTTGTGAAGAAAATAAGGGGCTGATTTTGGAAGGTTGGGGTTGGGTTTTCATTTATCAAACGTTCGAGTGTATTTACTCCAGGAGGGTGTGTAGGTTTCTTATTTTTGGTTCCCCAGCCACAGGAGATGATGGCAGCTCGGGGCTGGGTTCTTTCCAAAAATGTGGTGGAGGTGCTTTTGTTTGATCCATGGTGACTTGCTTTGATTACATCTACTTGTCCCAGGTAGTTTGCCAACAGGTCTTCCTGAGCTGTTTCCATGTCACCTCCAATAAAATATTTGAAGTTCCCAAACCTGACGAGTATCCCTAAACTCCGACAATTCTTTGCTTCGTCGCTATATTCATTATCGGAATTTCCCTTTTGGTATTGGTTGGCCTGTGGGCCAGTCTTTACGTAATAATTTGCTGCCACGATCTCTGCTGTTGGCGCCCCTATAGGGGGCTCGTTACCCTCCCAGAGGATATCCTTACCAATCAAATAATCTGGGGGGTCATATCCAGCTTGGACTAATTTGGGGTCAAAATCCACTTCTCCACCATTCATGCTACAGACGTATTCGCTCACCCTGTTAACTGGCTTTGATCTTTTTTCTATGGCCTGCTTATAACTCAGATAAGGGCCTTGATCGCCGGTACTAATGAAAGTTACCTTTGGGTTTCTAGCTCGCTTGTTAGTACCGCCGCTGCCTGCCTCAACAGCGATATTTGGATTACCTTGATCATATAAACGGGCTCCAGACTTAACCTTGGCTAGGTTATCCTGCAATAAAGCAGTGATCCCTCCAGTATGGTCACTATCATAGTGTGTCACCACCAGGGCATCAAGTGAGTGACCTGGGGGAAGGTATTTGTCCAAGAATTCTTTCAGGTTTTCCTTATAATCTTGTTGAAAACCACCATCAATAAGGATAGATTTTGCATCGATGACCCCTCCTCCGAAAGTTTGCTTAGCAACAATCAAGGTAGAATCACCATTGTCTTCAAGGGCTAGGTGGTGGATAGATAATTCCCAAGGCATGGCTCTCTAGTTTAGTTGTGCTTGTTTCTCATTCTTTGCGGCCTGCGCTTCGTCACGCTGACCTTGTGCGTTGGC
>JBCBHI010000797.1:0-3023 GCA_038525885.1 Bacteroidota bacterium | reverse complement strand
GGGTAACCCAGGGCTGGTGGTTTATTTTAATACTTCTGGTAGTTGGAAAGAGCGCTGGATTCAGACTAACTGGTCTAGCGACCAAATCAAGGACTACACAGGTAACTCTGGCTGGCAACCCTGGACCCAGGGTAATCGCTGGGTGAAAATCCAATGTCCGCCAAATAGCTACACCGTTTGGTCGCTCAAGTAACCGCTTCGCGCTACCAGAAGGTATGACGATATTATTTTTTACTCAATCGAAAACCAACCGCGCTCCCTGGTGTCTTTGGCACCTGGGAGCCTTGGTGGGTTTATCTGCCATGTTCTTCATGGGGTGTTCCACAGGAGTGGGTTCTCCTGCGTCTGAGGCTGTACAGCCTGCCGGAAACTCCCAAGCGTATCACGCAACCGGAGCCAACGAATGGATAGAGGCGACCCTATTTGGTGAAATAGCCAACTCTGAGACTTATCTAGCCATTCAGCTAAAGAATCCATCTCAGGAGCCTATTACCTTAGACTTTTCAGAGCTGGGCTTGTTTCCTGAAGGAGGCATCAAAAGTGCTTGTCTAGGTGGCCGGAAGGTCATTTTAGCCTCTGGTGAAACACACTTTGACACCTTAGAAATCCAACCCATCCATCAGGCCAGAATGTACCAGGAGTATGGCTGGACTGGGCTGCCAGCGAGGCGATATAGCATGCCCTTGGCATTTATTGATTCGCCCACCCTTCCGCTTTCCCATCAGAGCCTTGACCTACATTTGGTGGAAGACAACCTGTCCGCCCCTGAGGTGCAACTGTACCAACTGGCGCCCAGTGGCGCCTGGATGGAAGAGCAGGTAAGCCACTGGCAAGGACTGCTGTGGGATTTGCACGGAAAACTGACGGCGGAGGTACAAGAGGAAGACTTACGCTTACCCTTTGACCCGCAAGTTCCGCCTTTTGTGCACGTGAGCCTGCCGGAGCTTTCTTGCGGAGGAGTAAACGTGCGCATGGCCAGCCACCAGAGAGGAGATAGCCTGTACGTAAACCTGCGGATGGTCAACCATTCTCATTTTACAGTTTCGGTCCCTTTGTCCCATTTGACTTACGAGGGAGGAAAGCGCACGCTGGTACCGGCGCAGGTGCAGCTGCCTGTAGGTATGGTAACTACAGAAACCGGAGAGTATTGGCTCAAGAAAGGGCAGCGGATGGAGGCAACGCTGATATATGCTGCGCCAGAACCTATCAAGGCCTTTGTATTGCGGTTAGACCAAATTCGTGTTCAAGAGGTGAATGCCAAGGCCTTTCATGCCGGGGTCACTTTTGTGCGTGATGTTGCCACCTCACACCAGCTGGCTCTCCAATAGCAGGCGTTCGGTATCGGTTTCCACCTTGCCGTCCCATTGGGCCAGCCTATTTAAGGTGCTGCGCAAGAAAACCTGATGGGCTTCTCCGCTGGGGTTGCGCGGACGGTGCTCAAGTGCCCTCCGAATGGAAGCCCACTGGGGCAGGAAGGCAAGCGCTTCCTTGCTCAGGAAAGCACCCGTGAATTTTTCCCAGATGTAGTCTTGGGCTACCGGAGTGAGATGCAGCATGTCCTCGGTATAAAAGCGGTAGTCCCGCAGGTCATCCATTACCAGCTCATAGGCAGGAAAATACTGGACTTGCTTCGGGAAATGCTCCGCCAATTCCTGGGCAGCCAGGCGCAGGGTGGCCTTGCTAACGCTATTGACGGGTAGGGTATCCCTCAGGTGTCGGATAGGACTTACCGTAAGCACAATCTGGAGCTGGGGATTGAGCTCCCAAAGCAACTCAAAGGCCTCGCTCAAGGATTCCTGGATGGTGCCAAGGGGCAACCGATCCTTGGTAAACTGCTGAGCGGGTACTTTATGGCAATTGGCCACTACCGCGTCCGTAAGCTGGTAGGTATATACCGTGGCCGTGCCCAAAGTAATTAGTAACCACTGAGCTTCTTGCAAACGGGTATAGGTTTCTGCCCAAGTGGTTTGGATGGCTTTTTCCAACTCTATCAAGCTGGGGTGGGCAAAGTCCGAGTGCAAATCGAAATGTCGCCAGAGCCCTTCTGATTGCAGGTAGTGTTCCTCTCTGGGTAACCGCTGGGAGATAACCCGGGTGAGTAACTGAGCTACCGAAACCGGATTGAATATGACTCCGAAAGGATTTACCGAGGCCTTGAACTTGTAATCACTAAGTCGCTGCCCCATAGTATCCGCAAAGCAGGACCCAAGGGTAAGGATAGGAGAGGATAACTCTATCTTGTGGGGAGAGGGGGCAGGGGTAAACTCAGTACGAAAGGAATTCATACCCTAAAAGTAGGCAAAAGAGCATGTGCCTTTGCCAAACTAGAGCCGAGTAAACGCGATGAGGGAGAATAGAAAGGCGTATTGGGGTTACCTAATTGTAGTACTTCTTGAAGACCTTGGAAATCTGATCTGGAGTAGGTCCTCTGCGGGGGTGCTCTTCCATCATACGGAAGATCTCTTCTACCGCCAGCAGGTTAAGTCCCATGCGCAAGGCCATGTCTCGGCAATAGGCGCGTACCATTGGGGACCACCGCCGATGCAGAGAAAGCAATAGCAGCATACGGTGGAACTGAGGAATGCACTCAAACTCGTGTTTGGGCGGAGTAAAATCTAGCACCAAGCTGTCATTAGCCAATGATTCCAAATCTGTATTGGTCACTCCCAGGTGTTCCGCTATTTTTTGGATGTACCGTTGCTCCTGCTCGGTAGCGTCTCCTTCTATGCGCGCCAGCGAATACAAGTCATATAAATGACTGAGCTTTTCTCGATACTCCCTATTCATAGAAGAAATTTCGGAAAAACTCCGGCAATTCCTAGGGGCTACCAAGATTCTTATTGAAAAGCGTGGAGTACTCTCTGATAAGGCTTATTCCTGGGGAGTGGAAACTGCCCGGGCCTCGCTTACCGCTTTGATCAAGGAGAGGTACAAGCTTAGTTGAGTATAAATGGCTTGCCAGTCTTCAGGACGGTTTACGGGGCGGTATAGCTTAGGCTCAAATTGCAGGTTGCTCAACAAGC
>JBCBHI010000796.1:0-3028 GCA_038525885.1 Bacteroidota bacterium | reverse complement strand
AGAGGTCTCCTGGAATGTGGGTGAGGGAGAAAGCCCCAATTCTTTCGAAGTAACATTAGGTGATTTGGGCGAAACGGACGACGATTTCGAGCGGTATCAGCTGGATTTCAACTCCGGCGATATGCCGGAGACTTCCATCGGCAAATACTCCACCTGGTCCAAGACCCCGGAGGGCATCATCAAGGTAAAAACTACCTGGAAAGCCTTCGGCTACACCCAGATCCTGGAGTCCACCCTGGATGCCTCAGGAGGTATCAAAACCGTGATCACGGAGAAAAAAGGGAATAAGAACCTGACCAAGACCACCATTGATACCCTGTATAGCGACAATAGCTCCAAGTCCGAACTCATCACCAACGAGCACGGTAAGGAGACCCGCCGCGACTTGCTGCGCGAAGCGCCCGCAGACCTACCGGGAGAGGATAATCCCCCACCCGTTGACGAAGGACCAACGCCCGTATCCGTTTCCCATTCCGAAACCGACACGGAAGTCAACGTAACGGTGAACACTCCCACGGTACCCGAAGGGGATGCCATGCTGGTCATGAACTCGGCTGCCGCCGTAGAGGGAACCGGTACTCAAATCATCATCCCCTTATCTGAAGGTGACGAGATTACCATCGACCTCAACATGACCACCGCAGGAGAACGTAAGCTGCGTGTGCAGGCTCCCGTAGACGGGAAAAAGTCTAGTCGCTCGCTCACCGAGAAAACGGAGGTGAATACCGTAAGAGAGTTAGGCGAACACATCAAGCTTTCTAAAACCGAGGACGGCAGCTTGTTCGCCAAGGTGACCTATCCGCTAGATCCTGCCACGGACCCCATGGACCTGGAAGCCATTGTGCTGTTCAACGGAGATGTGAAGGTGAACTTCCACGCTAGAAGAATAGCCACCGAAGCCTTTGCCCAGGGCCCCAACGGTAAACCCACCATCTCGGTGCAGTACCCCGGAGCAGACGGCAAGCAAGCATCAGAAACCTTTACCACCACCGCCTAGCAGGCAAATTGTAAACAGAACACAAACACATAACCCGGAAGGCAGGAGGCTCCAACCTCCCCTTCCCCAACCCAACACATCATGGACACATTACTCATGGCCCCACCCACCATGCGGGGAACCGGTACCGCCGCCAAAGCAGCAAAACTCGCGGCTTTGCGGATTCAGATAGACGCACAGAATACCGTAGTGGCCCAGGCTGCCGCCAAAAGCAGCTCCTTGCAAAAGAAACTGGCCGCCACCCGTGCGGCCCAAACGGCAGCCCAAGGCAAACTATCCTCTGCACAGTCGCTGTACGATCAGTGGCTAAAAATCCAGGCCGACGTAAACTCCTCCGAGAACGCCTCCAGCACCAGCTCCATGGTTTCTCAGAACACCTATGGCCTAGCTAAGAACATGCTGAAAGCCTGGGAGTACGTAGCCCGGCTCACTTTGCAGACGGTAGATGAAGTAGAAGCCGTAGCGGAGTACATTCAGAAGCGAAAAGCCGCCAACCCGTTGATCAACAACGACTTGGTTACCGAATCGGTAGCGGCCAACCGTAATGCTGAGGCTACCATGGCCAAGGTCACCGCTGCCCTCACCAGCGCTATGGAGGCCCTTACCTCTTCTAGCGAGGCCAGCCGCAGCACCGACCTTACCCTGCTCTACGCGGAGTTGGCTAAGAACTACGCCGAGGGCGTGGAGGATGCCATCACCGAAAAAGAAGACGGAGCCACCGGAGCAGCAGCCCCCGAAACTCACGAGGAATCTTTGAAAGTATTGCTCACGGACAATCTGGACCATGCCCGTTCCAATGCCGTAGCCTACGACCGCGCCGTGACACACGTAAACGAGCAAAATGCTCAGGCCCTGAAAGAGCACAGCCAGGCTACCGAGCAGTTGACTGCTCTACAAGCCGCTTTGGCCGCCGCCGAAGCCGCCGTTGCTACTGCCTAGGACACCACCGGATTGGGTTGTCCAGGATGTGCCGCCACCTTGCCCCCCAGGGTGGCGGCCCTACCCATTCAATTGACGATTTTTTCGATTGACGAATGACGATTGCCAGAGCGCATCGCGGTCGCGATATCTGTTTCAAGCTTTTAGCTTGGAACTCCCAGATCAGGAAGAAGCCTGTGGCTTCCAGCAACCAACTCCCTCACAGAAAAAGCCATAATCTTAGCCAAAAAACCCATCACCAATAAACGAACGGAGAAGCGCAATCGCGGTCTTACGGCTGAGCGTAGGCCCTAGGGGTAGCAGCCCGTGAGCACCGCTTTTCCCACTGAGAAATGTCCACCCCACTGTTTCAAGCTTTCAGCTGGGCCGCACAGGCTTGGAACTCTCTCGTCCAGAAGAAGCCTGTGGCTTCCAGCAACCAACTCCCTCACAGAAAAAACCCTAATCTCAGCCAAAAACCCCATCACCAATAAACGAAGGGAGAAGCGTAGTCGCGGTCTTACGGCTGAGCGTAGGCCAAAGCGGCGGCAGCCCGTGAGCACCGCTTTTTCTAGGGGCAATTAATTCCCTACCCTCTGTCGCAGGGCTCCTGCCCTGTGACCAGTTCCCGTAGCAGCCTCCAGGCTGCCATCTTCAAGCTTCAGTATTCTGATTCAGGTGAAATGAATGGCTGCAAGCAGAGCCGCAGCCAATGATAAGAAAAGCCTGCCGCGCTAGCTCGGTTTAAAACTCATTGGAAACTCTGCGCGGCACCCTATGACGCCATCATGGCAACTATCAATCCTGATCCATCCGGTCCTGCTTCTCCTGGTTGGTTAACTCACTCACTCGGGTTTTTGGATTTAAAAGTGAACTCGGCTTCTTAGGATTTGAATACCTATCCACTTCATCTCCAGTGTAGGTTTCATATGCAAAATCATGCTCTCTTACATTAGTCAAGTCAGATCTTACCGTGATAGGCTCTACAACATTTTTACCAATAGTATCATTTTTAGGGTCCCACTTCTTCACTTCACAATCAAACTCAGCCTTAGCACTACCAATATCCGCTATCGCATCAACCCCGACTTTATAATATATGGGTTCTCCATT
>JBCBHI010000795.1:0-3034 GCA_038525885.1 Bacteroidota bacterium | reverse complement strand
CATCGCCTTGGCTCAAAATGTGGCCATCAACGATGGCGATTTTGACAATCCAGATACCTGGCTGATTGAGGTACCGCAAGACGGCGATGAGGTCATCATTGGTAACAATAGTGATGTGACGCTGATGGCAGACACGGAGCTTGCTGAGATCACCATCAATGGCGGTACGCTTACCCTCAACAATTTCAAGCTTACCCTTACGGAGGGCACTCTTAACCTCTCCTCAGGATCTGTGATCCCCGGTACAGGCACCATAGAGTATGCCAGTGCCAGCGGCACGGTATGTGTGCAGCCGCTTACTTACTACCACTTGCTGGTTTCAGGTAGCGGCACTAAGCAACTCTGTGGTGATATTGTGGTGAATGGTGACTTGCAGATCAACGGAGATCCTACGCTGGATGCCAATGGGTTCAACATCAACCTGCTCGGCAACTGGAATAGCGCGGTATCTGCATCATTTACTCCCCAAGCCAATCAGGTTACCTTCAGTGGTAGCGCCGCCCAAACCATCAGCAAAACGGGCGGAGGCACCGAGGCTTTCAATAACCTGATTATTAACAAGGCTGCTAACGATGTTACCATAAACGAGGGCAACGTACAGGTGAATAACACCCTGGACCTGACCGCTGGTGACTTGATATTGGGAACGCATAACCTGATTGTAAACAGTAGCTCCAACGCCGCCATCCTCAATGGCGGAGCCACTAGCTACATCAACAACGAAGGTTCCGGTTACCTACAACACGGGGTAGCGCTATCCAACACCTACAACTTACCTGTGGGTGGGGCTACGGAGTATGCGCCCATTACCTTTACCTTGAACTCGGCATCCTTGTCTAGCTCCAGCATTCGGGTAACCCAAACGGACGCACCACACCCTGCCCGGGATAATGCTACCATATACCTAACCCGGTACTGGACCATCAATCCGATTGGTATCACGGGATCGATTGACTACGATCTCACGCTCCAATATCCAGAATCAGATGTAGAGGGAGATGAAACTACCTTCCGGATGGCGAAATACTCTAGTGGTTCCTGGACGGAGTCGGAGGGTACCGAGATTTTGGATGCGGGCAACAATACCGTGACCTGGAACGGCATCACGAGTTTCTCAGACTATACCCTGCTGGGTAATGGTACGGTACTACCGGTGGTTTGGGAAGAATTCCGGGCAGTGGCCGATGATGAAGTAGTACACCTGTTCTGGACTACCAGCGAAGAGGTAAACAATGATTACTTCACCATAGAACGGTCCTTGGACGGCCAGACTTGGGAGGCATTGACTGACCTACCAGGGCGGGGCTTCAGCCAGGCATCGGTAGCGTATGATTGGGTAGATAACAGCCCCGCTTCGTTGACGAGCTATTACCGAATCCGCCAAACGGACTTCGATGGGCAGTGGGGTTACTCACCCATACGCACCGTGTTTATGGGTGCCTTGGATTTGAATATCTCCGCTTACCCGAATCCGGTACCGGAGTCTGGGTTGTTTAATGTAGCCATCCTGGGCGCCACTCCTAATTCAGAAGTTCGCATACAGGTGCTAGACCTTACGGGCAGGATGATTGCGAATAGCACAGGCGAAACGAACACACGCGGCCAATGGACTCACGAGCTACAACTACCGCGCGAAGCGCCTACGGGTGCCTACCTGCTCCTCATTGAGTTGGATGGTCAGATTCACCGGGAGAAGCTAATGCTACGATGATGGCATCCATTGTGGATAGATAAAATGAGAGGAACGCCAACCAGCGTTCCTCTTTTACTTTACTAATATCTCAGTGTGATAATACCCAATCTAAAATCAGCTGGGAGTACCTTCAGATGAGCAAGAATCGTAGTTATCCATGCACTCCACCTGATCAGCATAGTAGCTGAAATTGGCAATGGCTTGGCAGGTACTCCATCCACCAGGACCTAAGATCCAGGCAGTAGCACAAGTAGCTGAAGAAATGGCAAAGTCGTTCCCTGCGTTCTGATTGCAAATGTTCAGTTTAGTTGCACAGTTGCCGCGCGCCAGCGCATCCAGTTTTTGAGGTACTTGAATACCTACCGCCTCTACAAAAGCCTGAGAGATTTTTTCAGTAGTATATCCTTCAGCTTCCAGGTCAGCCACTAAACCCCGCACCAGGGTATGCTGGCCTTGTACAAACTGGGCATATGCACCAGGAGCAAAACCAAGGGCATCTCCTGCCTCCTCCAACGATACTTCAGCTTGCCCCTTCAGCGCTTCCAAGCGCCCACTCAGAGCCTTTCGGTCTTCTGCACTCAACTCGGCTACGTACTCTTGAGCATTCAGCATAAACTCAGCTTGGTTGTTCACATAGGTATCCATAATGGATCCATCCAGTTCCAGGAGGTCAGGAGAATCGCTAGCCGCTTCTTCCCAAGGGCTACAAGCCGAAAAAACGGCTACTCCTAAACTCATGGCCAAAACGATTCCTTTGGCGGGTAATTGGATCTTCAATTGCATCAATGAAAAGTTTAATGGTTTTGTAATTCAATAGCTAGATGATCATCCGTTCCCAGCACAAAACCATCCTGATGAGGACGGCGGGCCCATGTGCGGGAACTGCTAGCCAGACAGGCAACCGATCCTTACCGTTGCGGACTACCCCGAAAAAGAGGAAATAACTTATCCACAAGTCAAGAAAGCCCCCAAACCAATCAATGCCTTATTGCAATAAACCTTACTTCCATATCGCCTATCCACCCACCTCACTTTTCAGGACCTGAGATAGTTTGAAAGACAAGTCATTGCCTCCCACCACCTTTTCTTTTTGAAAAAATTCATCAACCAAGGGGGGGGGATTTACCGAGGATGCTAGTCTTCTATGCAAGCGCCGGAAAAATGTACCCCTGGCGCAAGAAGAAACACAACGCTAAAGACAATGAAAGTAACCGAGATATGGAAATGGGCCATGATGGTCGCGGTAGTAGGAATCACCAGCTGTACCCCGGAAGAGGTTATTGCCGTTGTTATCGTCTATTTCTACCGGATCGGAATCGGTAGGATCGTCTACATCGGTAA
>JBCBHI010000794.1:0-3034 GCA_038525885.1 Bacteroidota bacterium | reverse complement strand
GTGTAGGGAAGAACCGGGGAGTCTTCCGCACTCAGTTCTACCTCAAAGCTGAGGGTTTTGTCCGTGGCGTTCCGCGTAAGCTTAGGAACTACCGGGTCCTGCCAGGCCTGTTCTCCAGTAAGGGTCAGGGTGAAGTTACCGGGCGTAGCCAGATCAGCCGCGGGCTCACTATCAAATTGGAGGGTAATGGTCAACTTACGCTGCCCTTCTTGCATCAGCAAGGTAGGAGAGGCCAGCGCTAAGCCTAGGCTGGCATAGGGGCCTTGCTCGTTGCCAAAGGGCCGCCAACCCGGATTTTCGGGGTCCAACTTGGCCCCCATACCGTCTAGCGAGTTGGCTATGGGGGCAGCATGGAGGGCCGCATTTCCTTTTTGCCGGAAGATAGAGCGCAGTAGATCTACCTTGGCCTGCCTCACTGTTAGGGTTTGGTCCACCTCAAAGAACACATCCTTCTTCAGGGCGTCTTTCTCCGCAGCCTTTAGCTTGGCTCCCACCAGCACTTGGTGGCCGGTTACCTTTTTGCTGGGTTCGAATACCAGGTGCACGCTGTCGGGCTGTGGCGGCTGGGGTTGCAGGCCTAGCACCTGCTCATAGAAGAACTTGAGGTGGGCGTCCGTAAGCGTATTTACCTGCTCCTGCAGTTTCTTGAGCAGGCGCAGAAAGGTGAGGTACAGTGCGTAGTGAGGGTCATCCGTATCATCAGATTCCCGCCGGAAGAAAGGCACCCAGTTGCCCTCCCGTTCATTCAGCGTATTGTAGTACTGAATCAACGTGGCAAACTCCTCCGCAAAGGTCCGCAAGTCATCCTCAGTGCGCTCGTCTACCTTTACGTAGGTAGGATCAAGCGCCGCCGGGTAGCGGCCTTGTTGGCTGGTGCCGTCTCGCACCAAGGGGTTCTTATCTACCGATTCTTCCTTCATTACAAGTTAGTGCCTTCCTCTTTATAGAAGGGGTACACAAAATTTGCCCGGTTATTGGTACTTCGGATGGTGTATTCCACCCCGATCTCAATCTCGTTATCGTCGCCTATGGCAGGTTCTATGGTGATTTTGTCCACCGCAATCCTAGGCTCATGCAGCAGGATGGCTTTCCGAATGAGGTCAGCCACGTATGTTTTCAGGGTGGTATTAAGTGGCTCGAAGAGCAACCGACGGAGGTTCACCCCATAGGTAGGGCGCATCACTCGCTCGCCGGGCGTGGTGCTCAGCAAGATTTGGAGGCTGCGTTGGATGTCCAACTCGTCAGAGGTAAGCCCTACCTGCCCCGACAGGCGGTTGAAGGTGGGCGGGAAGCCCCATCCGGTCCCCAGAAATGATGTAAATAGCTCTTCGGTCTCGTTTGCCATGTGTTCTAGCCTATCAATACCGTGAATTCTCCCAGCACTATGGTACCGCCGTGTGCCGTACTATCGCCCATGCGGGCGGCGGGCATACCGCCAATCAGTACCGTGCCCGATCCGGCAACGATGCTGTCTGGTGGGCCGGTGCACAACGCCATGTCACCTACGCGGGCAGCAGGCATACCCCCTATCAGTACCGTAGGTTCGCCCGGAGGCAAAATCGGTCCGCCTACGTGCGGTACCACTCCCGTTACCATCGGGCATACATGCATGTCATTTGCTCGTGCGGCAGGTTGTCCCATGTCAGTTTTGAGTGTGAGTCTGGAGTACTGAGTGATCAATACTCAAGCTCTATCCTCTTTATTTTCCTTTATTATCTATTATTCCAGTATCCAACTTCCAATCTCTAACCTCAATCATCGAACCTCCAACTTCCAGATTCCAACCTCGAACATCCAACTTCGAACCTCGATCATCGAACCTCTAGTTTATCTGCACCAAACTGCCCTTCAGTACGGCTACGGCAGAGGTAGTCACCTCGGCACCGGCTCCGCCATCGGCCTTGAAACTCGCCTGAGCGGCTATTTCTACGTTGATGCCTTCTACCTTTACATCCCCTTGGGGAGCACTCAGCACAATGTCCTTCGCGCTTTCCAGGGTAATACCGTCACTGTTTAGGGTGACCGTATTTCCGTTCTCGTCTGCCAGGAAAATCCCCCCTTGGTCTTCGCTCAGGGTTACCTTATTTCCTGCTGGAGTTTCCATGTGCAGGTCCAGCTTGTCGTCGTCAAACGTCCAAAGCATGCCCTCGCGGCTATGGTATCCTTTTTGGTTATTGTCGTCTGCGGCGGGTATCGGCGAAGGTTTCGCACTGCTGTGCAGTCCACCTAGCATCACCGCCTGCCTGGGGTCTCCGTGTAGAAATCCCACAATCACCTCGTCCTCAATCTCTGGCCGGAACACCGTGCCCCGGCTATCGCCGGCATCCAGCGTAGCGATGCGTGCCCATACTCCGTCTTGGTCTGGGTCTACGAGGGGCAGATTTACCAGAATGCGCTCCTCGCCATCAGGGTCCCCCTCTAGTTGGGTTACCACCCCAATGTGCAGCCCTTGTATGGCGGGTAGCAGCCCGGAGGCTCCCCCGGATCGGTTGGTAATCACCTTCTTAGAGAACCAAGCCTCCTCCATGCCCAGTTGCACCTGGGTAGTCCATTGGCCAGTACCCACCTCGTGCCGTACGGCCGTGAGGTACGCATCTCCATTGAAGCGGCTGCCGAGGCCCTCTAGCGTGATCAGCGTATCGGGTAGTAATGCGGCGTTTCCGTCTACCCTAGCCCAGCCTCTTAGCCGTGCCAGGCGGCTTTTCACTAGAGCTGCATCAGCATAGGCTTGCAGCTCCGTTTCCAACACCTGGCCGTTGTGCTGCACTGTGATGTCCGGTACCGATAGGTCCCCTCCCAGGGCATCGCTGTCTTTATCTCCTTGCTTGTTGGCCTTAGGCGCTTCTCCGTCCACTTCCACCAAGCCTTGGTCAGATGCGGACCATGTTTTTCCTGCAACCGCCGGGTATTGGCCCCGCCCGTCTAGCGTGCATTCTACTTCCAGCAGGGTGTCTCCGTACAGGTACGTTTCTAGCGAAGAGCCTCCGAAATCGGGGGCAGCTACGCGTACCGTACTATCCTCTACATATACCAA
>JBCBHI010000793.1:0-3036 GCA_038525885.1 Bacteroidota bacterium | reverse complement strand
CCTCCGTGGCCTGCTCGGCCAGTTCCTTTTTGCGCTCCGCAAAGGCATGGAACATAGGCACCGACACGGCCTCATACTGGCTCAGCCTTTGCACAAAGGGATGGTACTCTAGCGCGTAGGCTCCTTGGTCGATGATCCCATGGCTGCCCTGCATCTCATCCAGCGTTTCGGACAGCTTTACGTGTTGCACCTGCTTCTCTCGAAAGTCGGAGATATCCAGCCAGATGGCCGTTTCATCCAGATACGTTTCCCACTCAGGATGTTCTGACTGAGGCAAGTAAGCCCGCAGCCAGTGCTGTAGCATCCGAAAACGCTCTAGCGGACGGTCGGCCAGGGCCTTCAGGCTTTCCTCGTAGTTCTTGAGTGCCTTCTTCCCGCGGATAAACTCCAGAAAGTGCTTGCGCAGTTCGGAAGCCCCTCCGTCTACCACAAAGAATTCCCGGGTGCTAAGCTCCCGGAAAAGGTAGTCGCCAGCTGCCATGCCCAGCGTGGACGGCGCCAGCTCGGACTGCTCCAGCCACTCTGTCAGTTCCTCCTGCAGATCAGCCAGAATATCGTCAAACTCGTGGGTGTCAGGGAACACCTGCAAGATGGCCCCTACCCCTTTCAGTTGGTCCGTCCAGTAGGCTTTAGTTTCGGCGGAAGCCTCGCGGAACCAATACAGGGTAGCCAGAGCCCGTACGGTAGGAGGAAAACGCAGCAGGCCGGCGGCTTGTACCATACGTACCAAAGCACTCAGCAATTTGGCTGCATCAGCATCGTGCACGCCCTTCACGTAGCCTTCGTTGAAACGAGTAGCCATGCGCGCTGCCACGTAGGTTTGCACCTCTTCTTCCGTAAGGTGGCTCAAGCTAAGGACCGTGTGCTGGGGCACTTCCGCTTCAGGAGCAGGCGTAGCGGTGCGCATGGCCTCGTCTAGCAAGCCGTAGGCCAGGAATTCTCCCCGATACACCTTCCGGTTTTCAGACACCAAACTCTGGTCCCACACCTCTTGGGCAGATTGCACCGTCTCGTCGATCACCTCTTCGAAAAAGTTAGTACCGGTGAGGTGGTAGTACAGGCTATCGTTTCGGAACACGGTAGTCAATTCTAGCGGTTGGGTGTTCACGCTAAAGGCATGGCTGCCCAGCTTGATCACATCTTGCCCATCCACATAAAGCTCCGTTCGGTCCTTGAGCTGGCGTACGGCCTCCTCAAGAGCCGTTTTCAGCTGACTTTGTACGTCGTCTGCCTTTACCGAATCCCCCAGCTCCAAAAGCTCATCCACAATGTTTCGGGCCTTCTCTATCATCAGATCCGAGGCGTAGTAGCCGTTGATTTCCGCCACAGACTCAAAACGGCCTAGGCGGCTTTTTACGGCCTTTACAATCCGCTCCGCGGCTGACATCAGGGTATTGGCTCGCTTATTTCGCGCTTCTATCAGGGCCACCTTCCGGCCTTCGAAAGCATTGTACAACTCCTCACGCTTCACCGACAACTTCTCGATGTAGTCATCAAATTCAGAGAAACGGCCTTCCAGTTCCTCCAGCTGCACCATAAGCTTGGTCAGGTATTCGTCTACCTTCTCGGGCGTGTCCGCCACGTCCAGGTAGTTAATCGAGCCTTGGTCGATGAGTTTCAGTTGGGCGTTGAATTCTGCCTGGCCTTCCACCAGGGCCAATTCTCGCCGCTTGTTCTTCAGCGCGGCTTTTATCTTGTTGAATTCCGAATAGATATTCGAAATCCGGTCAATGATTTCTGTAGTCTGGGTAGCATCCTCAATATCGAGGTTACTCACAATCTCAATCAGCATCTCCAGGTCACCGGCTACCTTGGCTATTTCACCCTCCAACTCATCGGCTAACACTACTTTGGAGACCTTTTGCACCTTTTCACTGAGCCCCTGCACGGTATCCCGGTAAGGGTCCAGAGCCTCTTTGCGCAGCAAGAACTGGACGGTGTTCTGGCTCACCGAATCGGTAAATTCCTCTAGCTGGCTTTCATAATTGGCTACCCGGTCCAGATCAACGTAGCGTAGTTCCTTGAGCGAAATCACCTCACCCCGTACTCTACGCAAGTCACTCAGAAAGCCCACATAATCCAGAATATGCTCGGCCCGGCGGTTTTTGATCCGGCGGATCAACTCGTCGGCCTCTTTGCTTACCTGGCCTACTTGTTTCTGGGTACTCGCCCGAATCCGGCGCACCTTCTCAAACTCCTCTACGGCTTGGTTAGCCGTCTGCCGAATCTCATCGATGGGCTCGTTGAGCTGGTGGGTTTCCTTCCGGGTCAGCCAGTGGAAACTATCCAGCAGGTCGGTACTGATGCGAATCAGGTCCCCGTACAAACCTCCGTAGCTGTCCTCTTTACCAATCAGGGTCATCAACTCGTTGCACTCGGCCATGGCCCGCACAATCTCCTTGTTCCCGATCTTGAAGAGGTAGTTCTCCTCATGCACCGGAATCACATAGTTGGGGCCCACATAGGGCGTTTGCCAGATCTGCACGGCGTGGTGCTTGCTAGGCTCGTCTTCTGCCCGGAAGTACACCATCTCCCCGTTTTCAAATATGCTGTAGCCGTGGCAGGTGATGGGGTTCTGTACTTGCTGGGCTATCAGGTTGTAGGGTAGCAACAGGTATTGACCGCTGAGGCGGTTCAGGAACACGTACACGAAATCCTCACCGTTAGGCGACAGAATCCGCTTCTCGAAGACCATGTCCTCTAGTTGAATCTCAAACTGTTTGAATTCACCCGTCTGCAGGTAGTACCCGTTGGGGAAGATGATTCCGTGATCGTCCGGCAAGAACACGCAGGTATCCTTGATGGCATCTACCCGGCGCGCCTCCGATAGTTTCTTATTGAAAATGATATAGCGGAAGGCCGTTTCCTGGTACGGCTTCACTCTGAGTAAGACCAGATTGCCCACCACCGCATACCAGTATTCGGCGTCGTCTAGCGTTTGGTCTTTAGCCTCCACCGGTTCGGTATAGATGCCCTGTCCATTGGCGGTGACCTTACCCTGAAAGTGGAGGACAATACCGACGAGGGACAGGGCAT
>JBCBHI010000792.1:0-3037 GCA_038525885.1 Bacteroidota bacterium | reverse complement strand
GAATGGAAAGTATGTGTATAAGTACGCCACATATCATTCCCGCCAAGGCTAGGGTGGTCAATATCCTGATCATCATTCGTGATTTCTTTCAGAGCACTAAAGAATAAACGGTGTGTCCAGGAAAGAATGTTGGTTTCCTTAAGCTAAAGGAGTGGAGAGTACGAAGGGAGTTGCAGCCAGTATCACATAGGTACCCTGATAATACCTTCCAAAAAGCACCGATGCTTGGCTGACCAGAATCAAAACCAATACGATTGCGACCACTAAAGAATCAGTGGTTTTTGAGCCAACAACTTAGGGCCCGCTGAGTAGGAAGAAAATACAAAGGCCTTATTTACAACGGAACGTACCCTACTTCCTCAATGATGTTTTGGCCTTCTTCAGATAGAATGAAGTCGAGGAAGGGTTTCAAGCGATCAGTATCCTCTTGCAAAAAGAAGAAGTACAACGGACGTACAATTGGATAAGAATTATCCTGTGCAAACGAGATGGTGGGCTCTATATAATATTCTGTGCCTTTGTTGAGAATGCTTACCGCAGCTACTTCATCGTTGATGTAGGCAACGCCAATGTAGCCGATGGCCCCCTCATTTTGCCCTACCGAGTTTACAATGGTCTGGGTAGAGGGTAGTTTGAGGACATTTGGAGCGTACTCCCGGTCATGCATGGCTACCTCTTTGAAATATTCGTAGGTGCCTGAGCTAGTTTCACGCGAGTAGGGTATAATTTCCATGTCAGGACCAGGATTTCCATTCTCATCCTCCAATTCATTCCAGTTCTTCACCTTACCGGTATAGATCAGTTCCAGCTGTTTGATGGTAAGTTTCCGCATGGGGTTGCCAGGATTCACCACCACTGCTAACGCATCATAGGCCAATACTACGCGTTCGGTAGTCTTACCCAACAAGGCCAGGGAGTTCTTCTCTTGGTAGTTGAGATCCCTGGATACCATCGCTATATCCGTGGTATTGTTGATCAGTGCTGCAATACCGACACCAGAACCTCCACCCACTACCTGTACCGTGGCCTCTGGATTCAATTCCATAAATCGGGTACGTTCCTTTTGCGAAACGGGTAGTACGGTATCACTTCCTTTGATGGTAATATTCAAACCCTTACCGCCAGATGAATTGGTGGCAGAAGAGCTTCCTGATGAATTAGTACTTTCAGAAGGACCGCAGGCAATCAAAAGGCCAAGACTAGCCCAAAGGATAGATTTTTTCATGGAATATCCAGTTCGGTGCTGTTTCCGGGTGAGTACAGATTAAATAGGCAAGTTAGCCACTGCCACCCCCTAGCTTGTTATTTCAAAGTTAAGTCTTTATTACTGAGCTTTCTGAGTTTTTTGAAGAGCTGAATAACCCGTTCGTCCTGTTATTTTCGTCAGCAAATAAGCTTTTTAATAATAAAAATTCTTTGAAAAATTATATAACGAACGCATTCAATTTATAAAGTGTACGGATGTGAACATTTTTGTATTCTAAGGTTTTGTTAACTAATTGATTTACAGTGTTTTGTGTTTTTTGGCACAGCGATTGGCATGTAGCAGGCATCGGTCAAAAACAAAATAACAACACAATGAAAGTTTCTATCAACCTCGTTACTCGTGCATTGGGCCTTACTTTACTGATGAGCATATCGGCCATCAGTGTTTCTGTAGCATCTTCTGAAGTAAATAAGAAAGAGAACCTTACCAAAAGCGTGATGTTTCCTGCTGATCCAGCCCTAGAAGCCTCCATGGACCTGGAATGGGAAACTGATGAAGCCAACAATGTAGAAGCTCGCTTCTTCGATAGTACTCCCACCAGTGGAGCCAAGGTATATGATACAAATGATAATTTGATAGCTGAAGGTGAGCTAGACGAATTCGGCTTTCCGGTGACTCCAGAGTTGAAAGAAGCTCTTCGCAATGCCACCTTACTTATGACATATGAAGGGGTACATTATTACCGTGTCGATTGAATTGGAGGATAGTATAGTACAAGCAACTTTTTAACTTAACAAGGATAAACTATGAGACGAAATTTAACACGCGACGCAAACAGGAAAGCGGTGGCCGGCGTATGTGCCGGCCTCGCCCGATATTACGGATGGAATGTAGAATACGTGAGAATTGGGTACTTAGCCCTTTCCATCCTTAGTGCAGGTTTCCCAGGAGTACTGCTCTACATTATACTTTGGGTAGTAATGCCTGAAGACTAATCCTGCCTAGGGGATTATTTCAATGACGACCAGCTCAAGGATTCGATCTTCCGGCCAATTTTCATCAATCAGAGACTTAGCCTCCTCGTAGGTGATTACTCCTTTTTCCATAAACCGCTCAGGAATTCCCTGGGCAAGAAAGTAGTCAACCAAAGCTTGTGATCTATTCCAACCAATTAGTTCCATATCTGCTAGAGAGGGTTCTGGATCTTCAAAGAACTCATTAGTGGTAGACTCCAAGGTGAGGATAGTGTCATTGGTAGAAGCAAAGGAGCTATCCAGGGAGATGAAGGCAGTATCCAAAGGAATAATAGTGGTGTCAGGCTGGGGTAGGGGAGGAATTACCGCACTTACCTTTACCCTTACCCGGGCAGCTTGCATCATCCGCTTCAGTCTTCGCACATCCAAAACAGAGCTTTCGTCTGCTTTTAAAGTAACGGAATCCAAAGTGATATTCGGCAGCAGAATAGTAGCACCAGGGCTGGCAGGTGCAAGTTTGAGATCTCTTCGTAAGCGCAGAGATTGAGGTAATTCTCTCACATCAAACCTTTCAGCATAGTAGCTGTACTTAGGGTCTACCGGCAGCACAGAAAAATCCCACAGTTCACCCTCGGGTATGGTAATGATGTACGACCCGTCTCCCTCCTCGCCAGTACGCACCAGTTGGTCTTGCTTCCTAGTGGTCAGATTATACACTTGAATACCGGCATCAAGGGGGTTGCCATCGGCATCCGTTATTTTCCCTTGTACCTGTAGTATGCGTAAGGGTTGGTCCTCTCTGGGGATGAATTTCTCACTCACCCAGTAGTACCCCTGAAAATTAAGGCCGTAAAAT
>JBCBHI010000791.1:0-3044 GCA_038525885.1 Bacteroidota bacterium | reverse complement strand
ATGGTCCACAGCGGCAACAGATAGTATTGTGCATCCAGCACTACATCACTGGCGTAAGGATTGGTATGCTCCAGCGAACGCCAGATTCCCAGTAAAAAATCCGCTGGGCTTTTGATCATGGCACCCCGGTTGGCAGCATCGAAGAAGTGCTCACTTTTGAAGAGCTTCTTTAACACTGGTTTTATCTCATAGTCCGCATCGCGGAATACGGCAGCCAGGGGTTCAATGATATTCGTTTCGGTGGTCTCGTCTATTTCAGGATAGACAAAGAAGTTGTATAGCCTCCGGCAGATGTACTTGGCCGCCTCCTGAGTGTCAAAGATCATGGTGAGCAGCTCATCCAATTCCTGAGCACCGCTCAAACCGGATTTGCCCGAGATGACCTTGTTGCCATAGAAGGACGAAAACTGTTTGTCCGAGGTCTCATGGCCGTCGGGCCAGAAGAAAGAGCCTACCGGGCCGTCCTGTTCGGCTTGATTGAAGTTGATTACCCAGCCGGTAAGTACCCGGGCGGCCGCGCCCACATCTGCTTCCGTATACTTGGAACCACTACCCTTACCTACGGTAAAAAGCTCTTGTAGCTCACGGGCGAAGTTCTCATCGGGCTGCTCCTTATTGTTGAACGTGCCGTTCAAGAAAAGCAGCATAGCGGGGTCTAGCGTCAGATCCCTAACCAGAGTTTTGTAGTTGCCAAAGGCATTACGCCTTAGCATATCATAGTATTGGTAGACCCCCTTTCCCACAAACACATCGAAGAACTGAATGGCCAGCAGGTTGTGCCAGAAGAAAGTCATCTTCTCGTGCAGCGTAGCCTCCTGGTTCACCATGTTCTTCACAATCCAGGATTTCATGGAGATCACCCGGCCCCCCTCTAAGGCATCGTCGAAGGGAGCTTCTACCCAAGATTCCCCTTGAGGTACATCCGGGTCGGGGAAGTCATTCAGATCATTGTAATTGTTGACCGGAGGAGCCGGAGTAGGCGAGTCCGTGACCAAGGCGTCCACGGCCTGTTCCAGGGTAAGGGCTGAGAACTCTCTCAGCTCGCTCTTTTTAACCCCGAAAAGGGTACGCTTTAGCAAATGAGCCGCTTCGGCTTCACCAAAGGTGCCTGTGTATTCATCCAATCCGGTACTGAGTGGCCGACGCTGTGTGCCGCGGGCCTGTAGGACACTGGTACTGTTCAGCAAATCTGGGGGTACCGATTTTCGGTACCGTTTCACCCGTTCACGGTAGTCAGCCGGGCGAATATCGCGGTAGGGATTCCCCATAACGTGGAGGTTGGTTTTTAATGGTCTTTCTATAATCTGATACCACCAAAGCCTCTCTTACCCTAAAAGAAATTTCAAATTCTTTCTGCTGAGCAATAGAAAATTGGCTTTCGTTTCTATAAGATACGAAGTAAGCCGAAGGATGGAGTGGCTTGAGTAGTGCTTATTTGCCGTCCTTTAGCTGCCGGATGACCCGGCAGGGATTGCCTGCGGCAAATACATCGTCGGGGATGTCCTTAGTGACTACACTGCCCGAGCCTATGGTGGTGCGGCTTCCTATGGTAACGCCGGGGTTGATAATGGTACCGCCGCCCACCCATACATCATCGCCTATAGTGACGGGTTTGGCAAATTCTAGCCACTCAGCACGCACCTTGTAGTCTAGCGGATGGGTGGCGGTGTATATCTGCACCCCCGGCGCAAAGAGTACGTTGCTGCCTATGCGGACTTCCATTACGTCTAGCACTACGCAGTTGAAATTGAAGAACACTTTATCCCCTAGTTTGATGTTGTAGCCGTAGTCGCAGAAAAAGGGAGGTTCTATGATGAGACCTTCACCCTGTTCGGGCATTAGCTGCTTCAGCAGCGATTTTCTCAGGTCCCCATCGTCTTCATGAGAATCATTGAACAGTTTGAAAGTGATGCGGGCCTGCCGTCGCTCTTCAGCCAAAACGGGATCCATGGCGTCGTACAGTTCGCCCGCCAGCATTTTCTCTTTTTCGGTTTTCATGGGAAGTGTAGTGTTTCACCATAAATACCAAAAATTAGTCTGGATTCGGAAGCCAAGTTCATCTTTGAGCGGCCCTAATTCATTTTAGAACCAAGGAGGTACTAAAAGCCTACTACCCCTCCTCCTTGAAATAAACCACCGCCATTTTCGTTTTAGGGGTATTATTTAGCTTTTCCGTCTCATCCAACAAGACGGAATTATTTTGAGTATCATTAAAAACAGGAGAAATGATTAAGCTTTCTTTTACCTATCAGGACCAGCCTTTTTTACAAGGTGAGGTGGCTGAACCTTGGCGCCGCCACCCGGCGCAAGTATCTTCCTTGCTTGCCCGCATTGCAAAATATGAGCCCATGTCAGGAGAGCTAGTGGTGCGCTACAGCCCTACCGGCCCTCAGGATTTCCAGATCAAAAGACTACAAGGAGTGACGCCGCAAAAGCTAAAAACCTTGTTTGCCAAAATGGGCTTTACCACATAATTCTTCATTCACCCAATGATGTCCCCCCACCGGAGCCTAGGCTTCGGTGGGTTTCTTTTTTTCGGGAGGAAGTACCTTTGGTCAATCCAGCTTAGATTGATTCACTTCCAGTCCTACTTTTACCACAGAGAAAAAGGAGTATGCACAAAGGTCTCAATGAATTTTATTAGAAACCTTCGTGGACTCTGTGCCTACTTTGATCCCTCGCGGTCCCATTTTTACCGTCCAGCAGAAGTTGCCCTCAGGTTTCTTGCTTGGTCCCTTTCTACTATGGACCGTCCAGCAAGTCAAATTCCGTTTCGCGAAAAGCACCATGGTTGTGGAAACCGAGGATGTGGGGTCAGCTATTTCTGTATTCTATTATTTGGTGTAGGTATCTGTCACAAATTGACCCTCCATGCTTTGGCAAATGGTAAGAAGACAACTAAGGGGTCTCACGAAATACATTGGTTGGCAAACAATGGAGGGTGAAGTAATAAATTTTGCCTTTGGCTATAGAATGACCTAGGGGGTGGTTGTATCTTTCTCCATTTCTAACTCCTAGTCCTATGCGTACACGATTTTTAGCCC
>JBCBHI010000790.1:0-3046 GCA_038525885.1 Bacteroidota bacterium | reverse complement strand
CTTCTCGGTGTAGTAGTACGTGAGGCCATTGCTCAGCCGGGCTGAATACACTGGATGCTGACTCAGTGCATTTACTGTGGCGGCCTCTCTGGGCTCCTCCTCATAGTAGGTTTTGCGGCCAAATGAGGACATAATGACTACCAATGCTCCACTTACTACCGCGAAAGCGGCCAGATTCATCCCTTTTCTTTGGGGTAGCCACCGGCTCCATACCTTGGCGGTAGGGGTCAGTAGCAATGAGGACAACAGCCAGAGGCCTAGTGCGTACCAGGGCTCAGCCAGCAAGAAAACCAACACCCCCAATAGAAAAAGGAGTACGGCTACAGCATTGGCGATGAATTTCATGAGTCTATGTTTCAGAGTTGTTCAAAATGCGCTTCATTTTTGCTTGATATTGAGTTTTAATGGCCGCTATTACCCCCTCCCGGTCCTGATTGATCAATTCCACTTCATTCCCAATTTTCAGATTTGTATTTACCCCTCTTAGGTGAGCATCACTCCACAGCGTGAGTTCAATGATGATGGGAGTGAGCGACAAACCCCTCTCGGTGAGAGAATAGATGTTAGTCTTCTTGTTGTGGGGTAGTTTCTCCTTTCTGATCAATTCATATCCTTCCATCAGCTTCAGTTTGGCTGTCAGGATGTTAGTTGCGATGCCTTCATCGCTTTCTTTCAGGTCCTTAAAGGTGTATTTAGACTCCAGTAGCATTTGCTTGATGATGACCAAAATCCATCGGTCACCCACCAAATCCAGTGCAGAGGTTATAGGACACGTGCATCGGAAATTGTATTCCATGAATAATGACTATTAGTTGCAATATGCAATTTATAATTTCTTTTGGTTGCATTTTGCAACTAAAAATAGATAACAATCCCACTCCATCCCTCTTCTCCTCTCTCCACTCCAGTCATCCTGACGTAAGGAAGGACCTCGGTCGGGAGAGTCTAATGAGTTGCAAACCGGTCACAATCAGGTTATTGCCAGGGAACTAATGCACGCCTACCGAGCAGGAGGGTGGTTATCCAAATGGCTAGTGGGTCCGCAGGCACTACCGAGTTCCTTCGGCGTTGCCTTCACGATGACTATGGGGAGAAAAGCTGAGAGGTGAAAAGGAAGGCTTCTAGGCAGCATCGCGCGCACGTGCAGCCCAGAAACCTTACCGGATCCTCAGATACTTGGTCAGTGCAGCATTCAATTCATCCCCCTTTCGGGTATTGACGAAAAAGGCGTATCCGTACCGGGTCTTACTGCTAAACATCATTTGGGATTGGAAATCCGTATGGGTACCGCCATGCACGTATAGGGTATCATGCCCATGGGGCACCACCCCAAAACCAAGACACCAGTCCGTGATCCCATCCTCAAGGTATCGGTTGCTGTTTTTTTCCACTGGGGTACGGGGCGAAAGCATTTCCTGATAGGTTTCCGGCAACAAGCCCTCGGCATTGATCATGGCAATGAGAAAACGTGCATAATTCTCCGCATTGGTATGCAAGCCTCCCGAGGGACTGAACTGGAATGAGGTCTGATAGGGAAGCCCCGAACCCCAGTTCCGGTTATTCACTTCACCCTCAATATGCCCGTATACTTTGTGATCATATAGATATTCATCCCAGGTGAAATACAAATGCTCTATGCCCAGCGGCTCCTTCACCAATTCCCCGAATAGGTCCTCAAGGTCGTACAAACTATACCCGGTATTCTTGGCGATGACCCGGGATAAATAATCATAGCCTTCGCCAGAATAGGTATACCCAGTCCCTGGGTTTTGCAGCATGAAAAAGGTGCCCCGTTCGATGTCCAGGGAATCGGGTGGGGTATCAAACCACCGCCAATTCGGAAACCCTGTAGAATGACTCAGCACGTGCAAGGCATTCACATTTCTATACCGGGGGTCCACCTCCATAGTAGGCTCGGGCAGGTAATAGTGTAGCGGACGAATGAGCTCTATGGCCCCCCGTTCTGCCAGTTTCATGACCATGTACGCAAAGACGGGCTTGGAAAGGGAGGCAGCCTCAAAGATGGAATGGTCATCCAATGCTTGTTGGGTTTCCAGATTGGCATACCCCAGATTCTGCTGATAAACCACCTCCGCGTCATTAATGAGGGCGATCGATAATCCGGGAATCCCCAGAGAATCCATTTGTTGCCTTAGGAAACTGGTTAATTCGGTGGCATCCACCTCGGTACCATCAAACAATAACAGGGTAGAATGATTGCCCCTTTCTGAAGGGCTGCATGACATGGCCAAAAGGAGTAACCAAGGGAGAAGTTTTCTAGGCATTGCGGATGTTTATTTCCGGTTACCTGGGTTAGGACCAATGGTTACAGCTTACGGAAATTACCAAGGGGTAGATCGGTTGGCGGTCAATCGGTTACCTTATGGTGGCTCTTTAGAACCTGAATTCGGGATAACACTTGGGCTAATCCCACGCCGTCGCCCGCTATTGCGGGCTTTGGACTTGGGTCGTGCTGGGCGGCAACCCGCTGTCGGCACTCGCCCGGGGCGCGCAGCCGGCTGACGCATAGCACCCTGACGGTGGCCAATTCGGGCTGGGCCGCACCCGGCTCAAATAAAGAGGGGCCGCCCAGGCCTCTTTCGCCTACGTAAGAATCTTACATCACTGCATATCAGTGTGTAACAAACTCCCCTTAACCTGAACTCAGGTTTAGAGAGTTATCCCGAGTTGCTCGCGCAGCTGACGTTGGCCTTCTCCGGTGAGTAGCAGCTCCCGCGAGAATTCCACCCGCTGTACCCAACGTTTGTTGATCATCTGCCCAAGGACTGCGGCGCCGAACTGCCCAGCCAGGTGAGGTTTGCGCTCACTCCAGTCCAGGCATTTGCGCGCCAGCGGCCTGCGGGTATGGCGCACTTCCGATTCCAGGATACCCAGCCCCGCTGCCCATTGCCAACCCTCCAGGGAAACCGCAAATGCATCCGGGGTCTCGGTGATGAGGCCCTGCCGAACCAAGGCCTCCGTCAATTGTACACCCACATAGCCAGCCAGGTGGTCATAGCAAGAGCGGCAGTACTGAACGCCTTCG
>JBCBHI010000789.1:0-3054 GCA_038525885.1 Bacteroidota bacterium | reverse complement strand
GAATCGGTGTCCACTCGGCTGTACTCCAATTTGCGCTGGCGCAGTTCTTTGAACCACAAATTGCGACAAACGGAGAACAGGTATGTGGAGAAAGCACAGGTGAGTTCAAAATCTTTCTTTTGGGTGTTGTAAAAGATGGCCATCAAAAGATCTTGAAACAGATCCCGCGCTTTCTCCACATACCTGTTCTCCGTTTGTCGCAATTTGTGGTTAAAAGAACTGCGCCAGCGCAAATTGGAGTACAGCCGAGTGGACACCGATTCCTTACACATGGACGATGAGGAGGCTTCCGAAACGCGTCTGCAGTGGGAAAAGTATCAGCTCTACCGTAAGTGCTTCCGCCAAATGGAAGAAACCTGTCGGCAGTTGCTTCGGCTCTATATGCGCGGTAGCGACATGAAAACCATTGCCCGCAAAATGGGCTTTGGCAGTGCTGGCTACGCTCGCAAGCGGAAAATTATGTGCAAAGAAAAGCTAGTGTCATTGATTCATAATGACGACTGTTTTGAAACCCTGGGCCTTTGTGAATAAGCGAGCTAAAATTGACCGAATAGAACAATACCTCCGCGGCGAGCTCAGTGAGCTAGACCGCACGGTATTAGAGGAGGCCATGGAACAGGACCCCGAACTCAAGGCCCTGTATGATTTTCACCGGGATGTGCATGACGCCGTGAGCAATCCCAAAATTGATGCGTTTGAGCAAGCCGTGAAAAAAGCCGACGTGCGGTACCACGCCCCCCCGGCCCCGCCGCGGCTCGTCCGAACCACCGGACACCGATGGTGGGCCGCGGCGGCACTCGTAATTTTGGCCCTAAGTTGGGCCATATTTGCCACTTGGGAAGAAGGACAATCCCCTACCCTAGCCTCACTCTACCAACCCTACCCCACTACCACGGTGGTCCGGGGAGAGGCCGTACTTGGCTTGTCCGATGCTACCTTGATGGCCCTCTCACACTACGAGCAAGGGCAATTCGCCCAGGCCATACCTTACTGGTGGCAGAGCCTGGCCCAGGACCCTACTCAGGCCATGCCCAGGTTGTTGTACAGCATCTGCCTCATAGAGCTTGACAGTCTACCGCAGGCAGTCACCCAGCTGGCAGCCCTCACCCAAGACGACTCCCACACCCTGCAAGGCCCTGCTTGGTGGTACTTGGCCGTAGCCCAGGACCGGCTCCAGCTAGCTGGCCCAGCAAAGCAAAGCCTGCTACACCTATCAAGCCTGCCGGAAGGGCAATGGAGTACCCAGGCAAAAGCTCTTTTGGAGTAAAAAAGTGGAGTATCTCCCTATGCCGGGTACCTTAACTCTTTTCCGAGCGAGCAGGTATCCGGCATTTTTTAGTCCATTCCTTCCCTACTATCTTTTGTGAATCCCAAGGCTTCGTTTTTCATTTGCGCTATTCTTTAGAACCTATGAAATACTTCGCCTTCGTAGCCTTCTTGGGCATCGGTCTACTTATCTCTCTTGTGGCCTCAGGGCAAGCAACTTTGGATACCGACAATCAAGCCCTGCTGCATTCGGACAATCCGTACCACACCCTGCGGATGTCCCAATTGCGCAAGGAAATCCCCAACTTGTATCTACAACTCATCCAAGCAGAGCCCTGTAGCCGTTCTTGGTTTGTGGCCAACCGCAACTTTGTACTAGCCGTAGAAACCGGCTTACGCCGAAAATGGCTCACCCAAGACCAACTCCTCTCTGAAAACAGCCGACCAGCAGAGGCCGCTAGGGATCGCCGACGGAACCGCTGGGTGCCCAGTTGGGACATCGATATCGACCTTTCTGATTCGGCCCTGGCCCGATGGAAAAAGCAGTTTGAGGATTGCCAGGCACTTAACCCTAACCAGTCCCCGGTATTCACCACCGCTAATGAACAGCTAACGCTGGAGCAAGCCAGCTATGCCATAGATGTAGAAGAAGCGCGCTACAAACAAGTGTATGTATCCACCCTGGGGCTATCAGCCCAAGATGTGTATGTGCGGCGCAAAGGTTCAGACCTCATCGTGGATTTTTCTTACCTGGTCAATGACAACCTAAACCTGGGCGTCTACCAACTCAAGCCCGAGTACTGGGAGCTATTAGAAACCACCGCCGAAATCATCTCCCAGGAGATGGCAGTGGGGTTCCAGGGGCGTCCCATTCCTGCCCAGCGGCTCAACTTTGCCATTACCGGATTTGCCGATGCTACCCCCTTTGCCAATAGCGCCGTCAACTTACCCTTCGAAGGCGTGCAGAACCTATCCCCGCCCTATCGGCATGCTGGCAAGCTCTCTCACATCCTGGATGACTTGCAGGACTCCATCCCCCGTTCGCTCCCAATTCCCAACCTAAACACAGGGTACGGTATTCGCAACAATGCTGAGCTGGCCATGATTAGAGGATACAATGTTTACAAAAACCTGGCCCGCCACTTGGATGGCGCCCAGTACGAAATATTCGTGATTGTTCCAGAAGATCTCCGAGGTGGCGAATACCGTCGGGTAGAGGTTCAGATGAACATCCGCGGGTATTTTGAAGATTTCATTCAGTCCGTTTCCCCTAGCATTCGAGACACCCTACTGGCCAATGGCAGTAGTACCGCCACCGATGTACGCGTAAAACGCACTACCATCTTGTGGAACGTAATCACCGAGGAAGAATAGATAGAGGATATAAGCCCTTAAGGCTTGCCCCCAATGCCGTTAAGTTTAGAGAAGCTGGATCGCATTTCTGAATGCGATCCCATTTTTGATGGGCATGCTCCGGCATCCCGGTTGTATTGCCCTCACTTGCATTAGAAGCGCATTTCAAATGCGCATAGAAGGTGCGGTCTGGTTCGACACCTCGAAAATGCAATTTCGACCGAGCACCGCTTAACTTAATGGCATTGGGCTTGCTCGCTGGTCCAAAAACATCGGTACTACCGCAAGGCCCAAAGGGCCATGCTCAAAAGAGACAGCCCTTTTGACTTGGCAAATTACGATTCCATCCGACGGCAAAAGTCGGTATCTTTATTCATATGAAACCCACACTTTTTCGTCTTGTATTTGGTACAATCCCCTTTCTAGCCATCGTAG
>JBCBHI010000788.1:0-3056 GCA_038525885.1 Bacteroidota bacterium | reverse complement strand
GTTGTTAGTGGTAGGAAGCGCATCTTCAGGCAGGGTTTTCAAGGCATTGCCATGGAAGGGAAGAACCATCCACGAAAAGGCATTCCAAGCAAAAAGTACCAGCGTTCCTAACAGAACAGAAAGGATCGTTTTCTTCATAAAGGCTTATGGAAATTGAATGCAGCAATCATTTCAGGATGCAAACTATAGCTCCTGTGAGGCCTTACAAGCTGGGTAAGCGAAAAGCCCTATCCGTAGAGTATTTGTAGAGGGTAGGTGAAAAATTGCCCGCAATCGTATGCCGGAGTCAGGTAAAAAATTGAGCGCACGGTTTGCTCCAAAGTAAGTACCTTGTGGTTTGGCGAAAGCCGTGATATTGTGAACCAAGGACGTACGGAAGTGAATACGTTGATCAATCAAGAGACGCTCTTTACCCTCTTCCCCAACGGAAAAATCAGGGTACTACCCAAAAAGACCGTCATAGCTACCCCTCACCAAAAGGTAACCTCTTTATACTGGCTATTAGAAGGCTCTATTGACCACTATGTTAGTCTGGATAAGCCCAAGAAGAACGTTTTGGTGAACAAGACGGCCGAACCCATGACGTGTATCGGGTGGAATGGGCTGAACGCCCCGGGCCGTTTTTACCATGCAGCGGTAGTAGGCAGCAAAGAAGCTGAGCTGTACGAGGTGCCCATGGAGCAGATAGAAAGCTACCTGGATTCTAACCCAGATTCTGCCTTTCTGAAAGACATTGGCCAACGGATCTACCACCAGTTTGGTCAGGCCTTGTCACGGCAAATCAAGCAGATGGAGCACGAGCACTTGCCTACCGCACCCTCCACCCTGGAACCCTACGTGATTGCTCCTGAGGCAGATACTGAGGAGATGATCACCTTGATGCGGCGCTCCCCTTTTATGGAAGCCTTCGAAGACGAAGACCTGCGGCAATTGGCCCAGCACACCATTCGGCGGGAATACGAGCCTGGGGAGGAGATTTATCATCAGCGTGAACCTACACCGGGTTTCTACATCCTGATCCAGGGTGAGGTCACCATAGAAAGACATCAAGAAGGCGTACGGTTCAAACACCGCACCCTTTCCACCCCCGGTTTTGTCTTCGGTTGGTCTTGCCCTCTCGGCATGCCCGACGTGTGCAATGCCATGGCCTCCCACAAATGCTCCGTTTATATGATTCCGGCCGAGCAATTGAAGGCCATGCTAGCTTCCCAACCCGCGTTGGGCATCCGGTTTCACCGGCGACTGATTTGGCTTTTGGGCAACCACCTACAGGCCTCCTTCACCCGGTCGGTTTATCTGAACATCCACCATGATCAGCTCACTATCCATAACCTGATAGAGGGGCACAAATCCAAACTGCTCCTCTCCTCGCCCATTTACCAGGTCCCCCATTTGCTCAAGGAGTACGTAACCAAACCCCTTGCCTATGAAATTTTGCATCGGTTGAATCAAAAAGGCAACGCAGCTGAAAAATTCATCGCTTCCATTAGCCTACAAATGCTACGGCACGATGAAAAGGAGTTACAATTTATGCAGGGCCTCAACCGGGTTTATGAATCGGTCACGGAACCCACCGAGACTGTTCCGGAAACCTTGCGCAAGGCCTGCTCAGCGGCTACCCGCAGTTTGTTTGAGCCCTTGGAGGTGAAAATCAGCGGCTGGGAGCATCTGCCCAAAGCACCCGGTCATATTTTCATATACAATCACCTGCTCAACGATCCTAATTACACCCTGCCCAACGGTTTCCAGATCACTCTGGACAGCCACTTCATTAGCAGCCTGATTCTGGATGCAACCTACCAAAGCCCGGGCATCCGTACGGTGCGCATGAGCAAGGGCCCCGAATACGGCCACCAGGACTACTACGAGCGGCTAGGCTACATCAACGTCTTCACCCAAGAATCTGACAATGCCCCGGCACGCCGAGAGCAAGCGCGGAAGATCTTTTATGAGGAGGCTACCGCCCACCTGCAAGCAGGTAATAATGTGATTATCAGTCCTGAGGGTACCTCTTACACCTCCGAAGAAAGCCCCGGGCCATTCAAGATGGGAGCCTTCAATTTAGCCTATCAAAACCCGGAGGTAAGCATTGTGCCCATAGTGCTGTACAACTTCGACAAGCGGATTCCGGCCAATACTTATTACGCTCGCATATTAGAACCCGTGCAAGTCCATGAAAAAGTGGAAAACGAAAAGCAGCTAAAATCGTTTGTCTACGAATACCAACGCATTTTCGCGGCAGAAGTGGAAAAAGTTCGGCGGCTCAGCGAAGAGCAGAATAAGTAAGTGGTTGCTATGAATGGAATACAGGAGCCTCCTGAAATTTGGGAGGATGAGATTGATGCCCTGCGCATGCGGGTAGACCTATTGCAGAGTCAGGAAGAATTGGTGGTGTTCTACGGCAGTTCGTCCCTTCGGCTATGGGCCTCTTTAGCACAGGACATGGCCCCACTATCGGTGCTCAACCTGGCTTTTGGCGGCTCTACCTATGCCTGGTGCTCTTATTTCTTTGAGCAGCTGTTTGCCGGAGTACACCCTAGCAGGGTGGTATTGTACAATGGAGATAATGACTTGGGGCAAGGCCTTTCACCCCAAGAAGTTCTGGCTGACTATTATGAGCTGGTGGGTAAAATACAATCGCATGCCCCCCAGGCCCAAATAACCGTCCTGAGTGTGAAACCCAGCCCTAGCAAAGACCACCTACTAGCTGAGCTGGAGGAAGTAAACCGGGGCATTTTTCAGCACCTACACCGTATAGCAGGGCAGTACGTGGATGTGTACAGGCCCATGCTAGACGCCAGGGGGCATACTCGTCCAGAACTGTTTGAAGAAGACATGCTCCATATGAATGAGCATGGATATGATATCTGGCGAACCATTGTGCGAGAAGCACTGATCCATTAAGACGCCGTTTTCCTTACCTAGTTAAGCGTATCCAGAACGAGTGTTCGGTTTAAGCATTGGGTGTGTCCATGATATTGTTAAGTTTTGAAAAGCTGGATCGCATTTCTGAATGCGATCTGATCTTTATTGGGCAATTGTATTGCCCTCTCTCG
>JBCBHI010000787.1:0-3058 GCA_038525885.1 Bacteroidota bacterium | reverse complement strand
CTGCATCTGATCAGATGCAGGGCCCGCACCTCCGCCAGTTGGGTTTCAGATACCCAGGTATCGGCATCCAGCGTATAGACCAAGTCATTGTCTTCGGCATCCTGCCCTGCTTCCAGCCGTGCGCCCTTTGGTAGCAGAACGGGGTCGCTGTCCTCTTCCAGCGTCACCCCTACTATGACCTGGTCTCCCAGGGCAGGGCGCTTCCGAAACTGAAGCAGGTCGTGTATGTGGTACCGATGGTGCCGGCTAAATAGCTGATTGAAGGCCGGCTGGAACTGATCTAGCAAGGACAGGAAGGCCACAAACAACACCCGGTGAGGTTGGCTAAACTGCTCAGCGAGCCAAGCATCGGCGGTTTCAGGCAGTTCCCCTTTTGCGTAAGCCACCATACCCTGCCGCCATGCTTCCTGCTGGGCCGCTAGCTCCTCGTCCGACTCGGCCAAGGCCTGCCAGGGGCCACTGTGCTGGAGGAAACCCTCCCAATATCCGTCCGGCTGGTGCTTTTCATTGTAGTAATGTACGTGCCGCGAAAACTCCTGAGCAAACCGTAGCCAATCTTCCAAAGACCTATCCTCCCAGGCCACCGTATCGGCCCCAAGGGCAGCCAGCCAGCGCCGGGCCTGGGTTACGCCATCGCGGTATATGGGGTCAGTAGGTCGTAGGTTATCCAGCATCTCAGTCAGGCACTTTTTACGTTCAGCTTAGGCAGCGGCATAAAAGCCCCACCGGCAGTATCCACCACCTTGGCAAAAGGGTCGTCCTCTTTTTTGCCATTAGGCAAAATCAGGAAGGCGGGCTGGTCAATTTTTAGGAACACCTTGAATTGGCTATCCGCTAAGACCACCGGTACGTTACCGTCCTTGGTCACTTGCGATAGCTTCAGGCTACTTTCCATAATCAAAACCTTGCCCATACCATAGTTGAAAGCTCCCCGGGAATAGATCACGTTGACTACTTCAAACTGCTTCAGATCCTTCTGGTGCACCACCTTTTTACCATCCACGGTACTAAACCCGTTCCCCTTCACCGGCTTGTTGGGCCCTAGAGGGATGATCTGAATGGAACCGCTAAAGGGCAGTACAATGTCAATCATGTCGCCGTGTTTCAGTACCGTTTCTGCCATCCTATGGGTTATTCGATTCGGCCAAATAGTAGGGGAAAACCAAGTTGTACCGGCTATTGGCCTTAGGCACTTGGTACTCCACTGTTATCATGATTTTTCCCAGGTCCTTCGGGTCTTGTTCCACCACGACATCCGAAAACTCCACGCGGTTTTCGTACATGATGAGCGCATGGCGGATGTTCCCTTTTATTTCATTCAGCAGGGTGTCAGAGATGGGTTCATACAGATAAGGCCGCAGACTGCTACCAAAGTCTTGGTGCAGCAAACGTTCGCCTGGCAGGGTGTCTAGCATCAGCTCTATCGACTGCCGGATTTCCTCCTGCTGCCCCACCATATTCACCCCTTGGCCTTGGGGGCCAAACTGGGGCGGAAACTGCCACCCGGTCCCTATGAAATCTCCTGGGTCCTGCATGTTATTTGGTAGGTTTCGACTTACCTGCTACGGCATCTTCCTCACCCTGTAGTTGGTGAGACGCTTGCTCCTGTATGGTCTGGATGATCTGATATACCTTCTGGAAAGGCATATTGCCCAGGGCTTCCAAAACGACATTGGTTTGATCTACGGTCAGTTTAAGCGTAAGCTCTTGCATGTGTGTATTAGTTTTTAAGATCGATTGATGTTCCTTGTATCGTGACAGCCCCCGTCCCCTTTAGGGTGATGGCTTTCGCGTTTATTTTCAAATCTCCTTTGGTAGTGATCTGCACGCCCGAGGCATCCAGCAGAATGGTACTTTCTTTCCCACCTTTCTTATGGCTCAGGGTGACGGACCCTTTCTTTTTATCCAAAATAACCGACTGCTCTTGGGTAGCGGGCACGTCGGTCTTTAGGATGATTTGCTCCTTCTTTTCATCCAGTACCATCCCCAAACCCTTCTGTAGCAGAATACCCTTCAGGTCATTGGTTTTCACCCATTTAGTGGGGTTGTCGGCCGTTTTTCTCATCACCCCTCCCAGAATGACGGGAAAGCGGGGATCATTATTGATGAAACCCAAAATCACCAGGTCGCCTACCTCCGGGTGAAACCAAATACCATGGTCCTTGCCTGCATAAGGCGTCGCCAGCTCTGCCCATAGCTGGTTGGGTTTCTTCAGATCACTAGGCAGGGTCACCAGTACCCGTAGCTTATTGGTCGGGTCTTTCTTTATTTCTTTCACCTCCGCATACTGTAGCCCCGGTACCGGGGGCAGCATATCCTGGCTTTGGCTAGGGGTCCACTGCCGTTCCTCAGCATAGGTGCGGCCGCTCATACCCAGTTCCACATCCACCGTCCAGCCCATGCCGTCAAACTGGTGCTTCACCCCCGAAATGAAGGCCTTGCCGCTTTTGATGGCCTTAAATCCCTTCAGCCAGGCGGTTTTACCCACCACCAGATCAGCGCGTTCCATCAGCCGGATATGCCCACGGGTAGCCGATATATTCCCACGGAGCATTTTACCCGTGGCGTAGCCAGCCAGTTCCTGCGAGGGGATAGGGGTAGACACAAACTCCGTCAGCTGCCCCCCACCCACGGCCTTGCTGGCTTTGGACCCGTTGAAGTGCTTGGGCGAGAACTGGGAAGAGCGAAGAGCGGTCTTTATAATCTTGGTGGGGGCATTATGAAAATCCTTGGTTTTCACTTCATACCCGGCCACCATGTCCTCTGCATCTGCAGCTATTTGCAATGAGATGATGTTATCCGATTGGTAATTGATCTGGGTTCCTGGGCTTACCAGTCGCGGCAGGTCAATGCTAATTTCCCCTTGCTCCACTATCACCGCCCGGCCGCAGGCATCCGCCCGCATACACATAAAATCCCAATCCGTGCTATCGTACTGCACCAGATTCTCATGGGGCGTTGCGGGCATTTTTACGGTGCCCAGGGTCACCTTGGGTGCGGGATTCCCCTTCACCTCTTTCAGCATTAGGGTGAAGGCATCTTTGTCTTTGGACTTGGT
>JBCBHI010000786.1:0-3058 GCA_038525885.1 Bacteroidota bacterium | reverse complement strand
GGTGGACCTAAAATATCTGGCGTATGAAACGCAGTTTCTCAACCACAGCTCCCAGAAAACCCTAACCCCTTGAGCCCCCAGGGTGTAGACCAGGTGGTTCATGAGCCCGATGGGGTCATCTGCTGAGGCATATAGGGTGAGGGTTTTCTGGGAGCTGTGGTTGAGAAACTGCGTTTCATACGCCAGATATTTTAGGTCCACCACACCGCTGATTTTCAGGCTGTTAGCCAACGCATCAAAAACCTTTCGGGCTGGAAAACTAAAGTCGGAGAGCTTGATGATGTCGCCAGAGCGGCCTGCATAGGCAAACTGATGTGTTTGTAAGCCTGGCTTATTCAACCTGGGCAGGCGTATCACCCGGTCTTTGGTCCGCAGGCGAAGCAAAGGAGCAGTATGGTTTAGTAGCCTGGTAACCACCAGGTGGCCTTCTTCTCCTTCCGCCACCCATTGTCCATGCTGATCTACCACCTCTACGAAATGAAGACCCGGCACCGTAGCCATTGCTGAAGCCCCTTCTTCGAGTTCTACTCCCATCATGCCCGTTTGGGCGGTGGAGAAGTAACTCAAAGGAGTAAGGTGAGGATATAGCAGTTTTAGTTCAAGCAGCTTTTTTTGAGGCATGAAACCACTACTATACATCGCTACCCGCAAAGATTCGCGGACCTTTTGGGGCAAATCCATGCCCATGTCATATAGCCCTCCTATGGCTTGAGGAGTACCCAGAATGGCTTTTTGCCCCTCGTAGGACATCATATGCTGGTATACCTGTAGCCCCAGAGGGCCGGCCGCTATGTAGTTGACCCCATCTATGTGCTGTAACCCTCCGCCCAGTAGCGTACCCATGCTGTTTACATGGTAATCCGCATACAGATTTACCACCCATTTGGTCTCTGTAGGTAGTAGATGGTTCTTCAGCACATAGCGCCCCAAGAAATCCCCAACCATTCGATGGGTTTCTTTCAGTTCGCCAAGAGAGAAAACCGTTTCCAGAGGAACCTCCGTAGTAGTCCCGCCACTCGCAATGATCTCGAATAGTCCATGGTTCAAGGGGACTACCATACCATCGCGCTGGCCAGCAAACCAGGTATTGAGCAAGTCATCATCTGACAGAGGGATTTGCTGCCATTCCTGAAACGTCTCTACCGTTCCGGAAATACCCGCCTTTTGCAAGCGCTCCTTCCAGAGATCATTGAGCCGTACGGTATTCACCAGTTGCTGTAGCCGCCGGAACACAAGGGCATCTTGCAAGTCATGACTTAGTTCGGCATAGGGGGTTTTCAATCGTTCACAACTGCGTTGAATTTTCTGATAGAAAGAGGGGAGTTGTCCTAACTCCTCTACCGATTTTGGACCCCATTCCTCGGCAGGAATAAGTTGCTGCACAAAGGATAGAATATCTTGGGAGGGCCCTGTTACCACATCAGCTTCATCATGTACCATCATCTTCTGAGGTTTCGTTTCTGGTGGGTGAGTCATGCCACAGCGTTCTGTACAGCTTGCACAAGCGCTGGCTCCTGAGTTAAGTCTCTCAGGTCCTGTACCATGGCTTCAAAATGGGATAGGTTCGTTCGGTGACTATCAAAAACTACCCGCATGGCAGTCTTTTCGTGAATCATAATGGTGGAAAGAAAATAGTACCCTTGCGTCTGCAGCCGCTGGCACAGCGTCTCGTGGAATTCCCCTTGCTCGTGATCTGGTATGACAGTGGTATACCGGAAGCAAAGGATATTTATGCTGGGCTCTTGGATAGTCTCAAAGTCAGGCAAATGCCTTAGTAGGTGGTAAGCTTGCTTGGTAAGATCATACAAGTACTCTATCCTTTGGGCAAATACACTACTGCCATAGCAAATCCAGCTTACCCACAGCCCCATGATCATGGGACGTTTAGTGCACTCAAGGTTCTGCTTTGCGCTGTCAAAAGCAGAAAATTTATTGGGTTGTTTCTCAAAAACATAGCTAGCATCTTGTTGAAAAGCACCGTAGCTAGCCTTCTTGTCCTTGTAGAACAAAAGCGAACAAGTACCAGGCATAGTCAGTAGTTTGTGCGCATCGAGTAGAAACGAATCTGCCTTCTCAATACCTCCCAGCTGACTTCTGAGTCTGTCCGATACTATCAGGTTGCCTCCTAGCGCACCGTCCACGTGCAACCACAGGTTGTGGGCTGCCGCAATTTCTGCAAGGCGGTCTATAGGATCCAGGACTCCCCTGGACGGTGTGCCCAACGTGGCTATCATACAAAATACCTGCAAGCCCCGGTTCCGGGCTTCGGCCAAAGAATCTTCCGTCCCTTCAGGATCTATTTGACCCTGTTCGTTTACCGGCAGGTACACCACTTGGTCTTCACCTATACCTATCATACCTGCCAATCTCCTATTACTATAATGAGCTTGTGAGCTCATTGCAATCGCAGGTTTGGGGCCCTCCATTTCGGGCGTTCCCTGCTGCCATATCTGAGGGAATTTTTGGTTGCGAGCCGCCAGAATGGCTGTCATGTTGGCGAGGGCGCGGCCCGACGTGAGTACCATGGTGGAGGTATCTGGATCATATCCAATCCGCTCACAGAATTCCTCCGCCATGATATATTCGGCCACGTTGGGCAACTGTGCAGCCTCATAAAAGGAGGAGGGTTGATTGATGATGGAACTAATGAGATCCATGATGACGGCCAGGGGAGCTACCTCAGGCTGCCAAGGTTGCTCAGTACCGGGCTCTAGTAAGCAGGGGTCTGCTCCTAAGCAGAGTTCTAAAAGGTGCTGGTAGGGAGGGTGCCTGTGAAACAAATCAGAAGAGTTGTTTGGTGGCATGAGTCGAGCAACCTTGCCTTGGAGACCTACTGGATTCAGTGGCAACTTGGATACCGATTTGTCAACCAAAATGCCGGTCAACCCTGAAATGGCCTGCACGGCTTGTGAAGAGAACTCTTTAGAGTTAAATACGCTTAATAATAAATTTTTAAATTTTTGTGGCTTATTTATATTGGGTTTAACGGTATTGTTGCAATCAAATCCTTCAATCGGGTCATTTGTCAAATACATGGTTTACAGAAAGTTAATAAATG
>JBCBHI010000785.1:0-3063 GCA_038525885.1 Bacteroidota bacterium | reverse complement strand
GATCAGTGCCCGATTGCTAAGCCGGGCCAACCACACGCCTACCGCCTTGAGCGACGTGGTGCATCTTAAGCTTTATGATCCTCGCGGGCGGCAGATTGACAGCACCGCCGTGGTATTGCATGACGGAGTAGCCAAAGCAGATTTTTACTTGGGAACCCATCTACCGGGCGGCCTGTACGAGCTGCGAGGCTACACCCGCTGGATGATGAATGGGGGGAAGAAGAACTACTTCTCCAAAAGGCTGACGGTACTGAAAGCCGAAACGCCCCGGCTCCTGATGGAACTCGACTTTGACCGGGAAGGCTATGGCACGGGCGATACCGTGCAGGCTCAGCTCAAGGTGCGTAGCTTGAGCGGAGAGGCGGCCGCGGGGGCTACGGTGCAAGCCCGCTGGAGCTTAGGGGGAAACTTGTCCCGGGAAGATGCCCTCTTGCTAAACGATAATGGCGAAGCCACTTTGGCCTATCCCGTACCCCAGTTGGTGGCCAATTCCGCCGGCTTGCTCAATGCCGTAGTCAACTACCAAGGCACCCAGGAGTCCGTAAGCCGCCGGATACCCCTTACCTCTGGTTCCGTGTACATCTCCTTCTACCCCGAAGGAGGTAGGTACGTGCCAGGCATGCCCGCCCGGTTGGGCTTCAAAGCCGTGGACCAGTACCAGCAGGGAGTAGATGTAAGTGGGGTGATTAAGAATCAGGACGGTGCAACCGTAGCCACCTTCGAGAGCTTCCATATGGGCATGGGAGCCGTAGAGTTTACCCCCGAACCCCACCAGGCCTATTTTGCCCATATTCAAAAGCCTACGGCTCAGCGGCCACAAGGCTTACCCATAGCCCAGGACCGCGGCTGGGTGATGCGCCATGATACTACTCTTGCCCAGGAGGCCCAATTTACCGTGTATAGCCAGGAACCAGATACCGCCTATGTGGTGGCACACAGCCGCGGGAAACTAAGGCATACGCAGCAAGTCCTCTTGCAAGCGGGAGCGAACCCATTCACCATGCCCCTGGACAGTTTTCCCAGAGGTACGGCCGTAGTCACCCTCTGGGACGCCCGGCTTCAGTTGGCCCGTTGCGAGCGGTTGGTTTTTCTGGACCACCAGCAGGGGCTACAAATACAGCTAGCTACGGAAAAGAAGTACTACCGCCCCCGGGAGGAGATTGAAGTGAAGATCCGCACCACCGATGCGGCCGGGCGGGGAGTGCCCGCGCAGCTGTCCTTGGCGGCGGTAGATGAGCAGGTGCTCACCTTTGCTGACGACCAGCAGGACAACCTGCTCTCCTACTTTCTGCTCAGTAGTGAGGTGAGAGGAAAAATAGAAGAACCCGCCTTCTACCTGGACCCCGATGAGCCCAAGGCGGCGCAGGCCCGGGACTACCTGCTGATGACCCAAGGCTGGCGGGGATTTTCTTACGAAACCCTCTGGAAGTCCCTTTCGCCACCCCGGTATGCGGCCGAACAGGAGACCGTCCTCACTGGCCGTCTGTTCCTTTCGGACGCCACCTCCGGCGCCAAGGGTACCGTGTACCTGATAGAGAGCGCAGGCAAACGGCGGATACTGCCCGTGCGTACCACGCCTCAGGGCTATTTCAGCTTTCATAATCTGGACCCTACGGTGGTCAACCTGCTGGCCGTGCGCAAACCCCTGTTGCCGGGTATTTTGAAGGAAGGGCAGGTGACCATCCAGGCCCCCACCGAGAGCCGCCGGGCAAGAGGCTGGCCAACGCCCAGGTGGTCGAGTACCTTCCCAGATCCTGGAAACACCACCATACCTAGTCCCATTCCCCAACCCAAAGTGGGCCAGACGCCCAGGAATGCTCCGGCTAATACCATGAGCCTGGAAGAGGACGCCAGCCAGCTGGACGAAGTCGTAGTCACCTCCTATGGCGTGTCGGCCACCCGCTCCCTCGCCCAGTCAGTCACCATTAGCACCGGAGGGTATGAGGAACTGGGCTCACAGGGCCTCCCCACCTACCTGGCGGGTACCTCGGTGGGCGTCCGAATTCGGGGGCAAGCCGGCGCAGCCCAATACTTTGGTGCCCGTGCGGCAGGCCTTAGCAGCGCGCCGCTGTTGGTTCTGGATGGCGTGCCTGTAGCCCCTGAGGACCGAGACCAAGCCTTGAGTATGTTGGGGACCCAAGGGCAGCGAATTACCACCATTTTCGTTCTCAAGGGGCTGCAAGCCACCCAGGTATACGGCTCCTTGGGGGCAGCGGGGGTTATTCAAATTACCACCCAGGAGTCAGAACCCGATCAGCCCCTCTTTGACCTGGCCCCCCGGTACAATGCCCTGGTGGTGTATCCCAAAAGGTACCGGACCATGCGTACTTTTTATCCCGTGGTGGCCTCGGCAGGCGAGCGAAGCTCCCAGGTGCCCGTCAAGGACCGCCGGACTACCTTGTATTGGAACCATGAAGTACGTACGGACGAAAATGGCGAGGCTACCCTCACCTTCCGTGCCGGGGACAAGGAGTCCTCCTTTGCCCTGGTGGCAGAAGGGTTCACCGCGCAAGGTGACCTGGGTAGGGGAGAGGCTACCCTGAGTGTGGGCTTACCACTCTCTGTAGACGTAAAACTGCCAGCCTACCTCAGTGTCAACGATACCGTGAGGGCCGCTGTGCAGTTGCGCAACGGCACCGATGATACTCTGAAGACGCTGTTTACGGTCATGGCTCCCCCCGAAATCTACCGAGTATCCCACCTTCCCGAAGGGCCCGTGGTTATTCCCCCCAAGCAAAGCATTTCCGTGCCGGTACAGGTGTCGGTGCCCACGTATCAGGTGCCCAGCCGAAAGGAAAGCCAGAGGGGTATAGGGCCCTTCCAGCGGACCACCTACGAATATTTGCAGCAGGAGCTTACCTTCCAGGCAGTCAGCGGACCGTATGAAGACGCCCTGCCTTTGCCCTTGCCCTTACGGTCTACCGGGTTTCCCAGGTACATCAGCCAAACCAGCATAGAGCCCCACCATGCCTATACCTTTCGTCTGGAAGACCCGGAGCACACCACCGTACACGGTACCTTCAAGGCCAATAGCGACGTACTGTCCCAGGTGCTAAGCACCCT
>JBCBHI010000784.1:0-3065 GCA_038525885.1 Bacteroidota bacterium | reverse complement strand
AAAACAAGCTATTGGGATCCATATCGAACGGTGTGGGAGGCGCCGGGATGAATTGGGTGGCGCTATCCAGCACGAAATCGCGAAGTTTTGGGACTGTAACCCCTACGTGTCTCAGCATTTTGGTCACGCTATGTACGCGGTGAAGAAAATGCTGAGACACGTAGGGGTTACAGTCCCAAAACTTCGCGATTTCGGTTTGCTCCTCGTCCAGATTCACACCCGTTTCGTACACCTCCATCAGCTCCTTGTAAAACAAGCTATTGGGATCCATATCGAACGGTGTGGGAGGCGCCGGGATGAATTGGGTGGCGCTATCCAGCACGAAAGTGCGTAGCTTATTCCAGCTAGGCTCTATGCCTTCCATGTAGTCCGGCGGAGTGGGCTTCCAGTACGCCTCCTCGGGCCGAATAGTGTACTTAGGGAAAGTACGAGTCTCGGCGTATCCATCCTGGCTCATCCAGGCCTTGATGTGCTCTGCTACCTGATTGCCGTAGGCAAGTGAGTTATCAAAGTCTTTCTGAGGAATCCGGGTTTCCTCTTTAATGGTCTCATACAGCCCATCTCGGAAACTTGCCAGGGAAGACCCCGAATGTACCAATGGTTGCCCCACCATAAGGAAAGCATGGATAGCGGCTAACTCCGGGCTGTAGGGTTGGCCCGCTGCTGGGGGCGCGGGTACGGCACCCAACTGGTTCAACTGACCTGCCAGGGTGCTATGTTCCGAATGGCTCGGTGCCAATGCTTCGTAAGCAGCAATACTGCTGTAGGCATAAATGCGGCTTGCCACGGGTGGGCTAAAAATATCATGAACGATCTGATCAGTCAGTCCCTTCATGGCCCGGTGCATATATTCTGGGTTGGCCATGGCCGCCTGATACTCAGTGGACTCCGTCTGGCATCCCCAAATTCCGAAGGCAACCAGGGCCATAGTACAACGAAAAATACTCTTCATGATGAAAGTGATGTGCGTTTATCTTCCAATAATACTATTCCTGATCGGCGATTGGAAAATCCATTTCCACTTTCGGTGTAGGTTCTACCATGAGTAGCGTATCATTATTCCGAACTACCAGGATGATCGTCCGGTCCTTCACCTGAATGGCAGCCAAATCACGAACCTCTCCTACCCAGTCCAATCCCGCTTTGTGGTTGGGTAGCGAATGTATTTTCCCATCCTCCTGAATTTCTAAGGCTACCCCGTACGAAGCATCGTACCTACCAAACTGGATGTTGGTAGCATGAAAATTTCCTCCGGCCAGTACGTACCGTTCTCGGCCAACTTCCACGGGCAAAAAGCTCCCGATGGGAGCTACCTGGGCCAACCGGTCAAAGGGTTCAAAAGCATAGTTGCCCTCCCCTTGGTTGATAAAAACCCCAGACCGTAGCTCATCTGCTTTTCTTACCAATACCCCTCGCAGGTCATTCGGGGGAATAATCTCTTCAAAGGCGGCCTGGGCATAGGGAGTAAACTGAGGAAAGCGCTTTTGTACAGCCAACAACTGCTGCGTGATTTCTTTCTTAGTGGCGAAAAGAACTTCTTCCCCCTCTTCGTAGTAAGTAAGCAAATGATCCACGGACCCATTATTGTCCAGGTCTTCGGCGTATAAGCGAACGGGTTCTTCAGCAGTAGCTTTCAATTTGCTATTCAGTCCCAGGTTGCCCGCTAGCAGGTCCAGATCCCCATCTTGGTCTATATCATAGGGCAGAAGCGTATTCCAAAGGCCTTCTTGGCCGAAACCATAGGTGCGGGCATGCACCTCTCCGAATTCCCCTTCCGGATTCTGTAGCAGAATAACGGGCCACTCCCATTCAGCAGCCACTACCAAGTCCAACAGACCGTCATCATTCATGTCGGCCCAATGCGCATCACACACCATGCCCACCTGGCCAGAGCCGGGCAGCAGATCTTGGGTCACATCCACAAAGGTGCCCGATCCCGTGTTTTTCAATAAGAAACTGGGAGGTACCGAGCCGTAGGCATAAGGGATGCCACGAGCCCCCAGAAAAACATCTACATGACCATCTTGATCAAAATCGGCAACGGCTAAGGCACCCCCTTGCAAGGCTACCGTTTCAGGAAAAGCGGACTCATCTAAGGAGAAGGAACCCGCACCGTTATTTCGGTACAACCGAGGCTGTGTGTTCGGATGCCCGGTATTCCATTCGTTCCCACCCGACAAGGAAATAAGGTCCAAATCCCCATCTTGGTCAACATCGGTCAGCTCCAGGGCCACATTCTCACGGATGCTATCCCTTGCAAAGGCTACCTGCGGAGAAGCGACAAAGCCTTGGTCTGTTTGCAAGAATAGCTGGGTGGCTTGCCACTTGCCCCCGCCCACGATGAAATCCTCATCCCCGTCCCCGTCCACATCCCCTACCGTAACGGCAGGGCCCTCTGTAGAAACCATGTGGGGCATCAGGAATTCCCGGTTGAACTCCACCAAGTAGTTTTCTTGGTGAGCATGCGCTACCCCCATAGTTTCAGGCACTTTCTGAAAGACCGTTTGAGGGGCCTGTACGGGTTTGAAGGCGGGCCCGTCGGCATCCTGGAAGGCTAGGGTAATGGTACCATTCACTCCCAGGTCCCGTAGTATCTGCTGCTCACCCGTAGGCCAGGTCACCGTGAGTTTATCAATGTTGGTGAGGGTATCCAGACCAATTGTAAGCCCTGGCGCCACCGAGGAGAGGAAGCCCCGAGTAAGGTAATGGGTGTACAGTTGGCTGCCACCCGCCGTTTCTATGCGTACCTCCGCACCGATCCCCAGGGGATTAGCCGAGGGACCATCCAGCTTGATTTTCAAATAGTTAGGTGGGTCCTCCTGGGTAAGAGAAATGGTTTCGTTCCGAAAAATAAAGGCAGAATCTGACAGATTATTCACCACCAGGTCTAGGTCCCCGTCATTATCCAGATCCGCGTAGGCTGCTCCGTTGGAGTAGCTTTCTTGGTTAAGCCCCCAGGCGTCAGAAACATCAGCAAACGAAAGCCCCCCTTGGTTTTGAAATACCGCATTGGGAATCTTCACTTCCGGCATCAGCTCAATCAGCTCTAGCTCCTTTTCCGTCAG
>JBCBHI010000783.1:0-3069 GCA_038525885.1 Bacteroidota bacterium | reverse complement strand
CGGGGTGTTAAGTGTAGATCGGGCCATCAAGCCCTCGGAGAGGGCGGCACTCGCCAGGAATTGCTATGAAGCTTATCTTTCGTCCATTCTGTTAACTTGTTAATGAGGGGCTCAGAGTTAAAAAATTAACACCCAGCCTACCTGGCATTGGGTGGGTTTAGTTTGGGATGCAATCGGTTTCTGTATTTTCGCCGAATGAACCTACCGTACTCCGTAAAATCGGAATCAATAACTGGCGCAGAGGTGAGCTGGTTTGCCCCCATATGCAATGGGGATGATGAATTTCTGGGCGCACATGACCCCCAATACCGCAGCAGCTGGGCCAATGCCAGCCGCATAGCCAAAACAGCCGATGCCCTGGGCTTTCGCAATATGCTGTGCCCTAGCAGCTACCAAGTAGGCCAGGATACCTTGCCCTTTGTAGCGGGTTTGGCCCCACAGTTAGAACAAATGAACCTGCTGGCCGCCGTACGGTGCGGTGAGGTACACCCGCCCATGCTAGCCCGTACTTTTGCTACTATCGACCACATGGCGAAGGGAAAACTGACGGTAAACATCATCAGCAGTGACCTGCCTGGCGAGAAACTACCCAGTGAGGACCGCTACCAACGGAGTAGGGAGGTGATCGAAATCCTAAAACAAGCCTGGACCCAAGAGGAGATCAGCATACAAGGGCAGTTCTACAATTTCACCCTCAAAAGTGATCCCGGAAAACCGTACCAGCAGAACGGTGGCCCTTTGCTGTACTTTGGTGGTTACAGCCCACCCGGGCTGCAGTTGTGTGCAGAACATTGCGATGTATACTTGCTCTGGCCCAATACCGAGGATGTACTGCAACAGCAGATACAAACGATGGCTGACCTTTCCGCGAAGGAAGGGCGTACGATTGACTATGGCCTGCGCGTGCACGTGATTGTGCGGGAGACGGAAGCAGAGGCCATTGAGGCCAGCCGTAGACTAATGAGCCAGGTGAATGTAGCCCAAGGAGCGGAAATCAGGAACCGTGCTCAGGATGCCAAGAGCTTGGGAGTCGCCAAGCAGTCGGCCCTGCGCGATGAATCCGATCAGAATGGTTTTGCGGAAGAGCAGTTGTGGACCGGCATCGGTGCCGCACGTTCGGGGTGTGGCGCGGCCATCGTGGGCAATCCAGACCAGGTACTGGCCAAGATTCGCCGCTACCAGGCCATGGGCTTTCGCTCGTTTATCTTCAGTGGCTACCCGCACCTGGACGAAGCTCAGCTTTTCGCCAAATATGTCCTGCCGCACCTCGAAACTGTGAGTTTGCCTCAGGTCTACGGTCGCATTCCTGAGTCAGAACCTTTGACGCCTCTTGGAGCGGGAGAAAGACTTTAGATTCTTTTAGACACAAGAGTCAAGAGTCAAGACACAAGAGTCAAGACATCAGACTTGAGATATGAGACGACAGACAGACCTATACATGCTCAGTTGCTAGGCCAGAATTAAGACCCAAAAAATAAGGCTACTTAGGGAGAGACTACGTTTGGCTGCGTTTTCCATGATCAAATGATCTATATTTCCACTTAGTTGAAATAGGCGTCCTAATGCGGATCGCCTGATTCTAGTAGAGTTTAACTTCCTTCGAATTAGTCTAGCATCTAACCCAATTGAAACAGTCCCCATGAGTATTGATCTCATTATTGTTGTCTTCTACTTCATCCTCATCATGGTAGTAGCCTTGCGCGGCCGGGTAGGGGGTGAGGCCACCATTGAGCAATACTTTATGAGCAGCCGCAACCTGCGGTGGCCATCCATTGCGCTGTCTACCATCGCTACCAACGTGCAGGGGTATCAGTTCCTGGGGATGATGGGCTCGGCTTACCTATTTGGCTTAGCACAAGCCAACCTGGAGATCAACGCCATTCAGGGACTGTTGATGGCCGCTTTCATTTTTGTACCGCTCTATCTCAAGGAGAAGGTCATCACCATCACCCAGTTCATTAAAACCCGGATGGGTAAGGGGGTAGCCTTGGCCTATTCGGTAGCCAACCTGGTGCTATTGTCCTCGGTGGGTTTAGGGGCAGCCCTTTTCTGGGGCGCTTATGCGGCCGACCTGGTGTTCTCAGACTACCTTCTCTGGATCAGCGACCAGCGCATGGTCCGGATTACGGTGCTCATCGTATTTCTGGGTGTGTTTTCGGCTACTTACACCTACCTGGGTGGCTTGGGTGCCGTGGTGAAAACGGATATCATTCAGTTCTTCATCCTACTTTTGGGAGGCATCACCGTCCTCATAGTATCCGTGCAGGAGTTGGGCGGCTGGAGCCAACTATATGTGAAAACCCCACAGCTGATGCACCTGCATCTGCCAGCTGACCACCCCACGTTACCTTGGGTTGCCATTGGGGGAATGTTCTTGCTCAACATCAACTACTGGTGTGCCAACCAGAGCGTGGTGCAGCGGTCGCTGGCTGCACGCAGCCTCAAGGAGGCCCAGGTGGGCCTGATGGTTGGGGGCTTGATGAAGGTACTGATGGCCGTCATCATCATCGTTCCCGGTATTGCGTTGTTTGGTATTCTGGGGGGAGAAGGCGGCCTGGCCGAGCCCGATCAGGCGTTCCCTTACTTGGTAACTACCTACCTGCCCGTGGGCATTCGGGGGCTCATCCTGTGCGCCCTGTTTGCCTCGCTGATGAGCACGGTGGACTCCCTCTATAACTCCCTGGCCACGCTCTGGTCCATTGATATTTACCGCGAATACGTACGGCCACAGGCTACAGAACAACAGGTGGTGCGTAGTGGCCGACGCAGTATTCTGGTCACCTTGCTTTCGGGTATTGCCATGGGCTGGGTACTCCTGTGGGTGAAATTCGAAAACCCGGGAGCGGCCTTTACCCATACGCTGAACGAGTTACGTTATTACATCAACTGCGGTATTGTGGTGGTCGTAACCGGGGCCGCTTTTTTGCTGGCTCCCAAACACCGGGCGGCTTTGGTGTTCTTCCTTAGTACTATCCCCTTGCAGTTGCTGTTCCAAGCCCTATTCCCAGATATGAACTACTTCGTACGGGCCATGTGGGTGATTCTGGTAGCTTTCGCCGGGCTTTCGTC
>JBCBHI010000782.1:0-3074 GCA_038525885.1 Bacteroidota bacterium | reverse complement strand
AGCCCCCAACCCAGTGACCCAGAAGGGCGATACCCTTTCCTTTGATGTGGCGGCCTTTCAAGGGAAGCAAGATCGGATGATAGCGGATGTGTTGCGCAACATTCCAGGGCTGGAAGTAGACCTGTCTGGCCGGATAACCTATCAGGGCCAGCCTATCCAAAAATACTACATTGACGGCCTGGATTTATTGGAAGGCCGGTATAATCTGGCTAATAATAATCTTGCCGCAGATGTAGTTTCGGAGGTTCAAATATTGGAGAATCACCAACCCATTCAGGTTCTGGATAGTTTGGTGCCCTCTGATCGCGCAAGCATTAATATCAAGCTGGCCAACCCGGTAACACTCACCGGAGAGGCAAGAGTAGGTGCTGGTTGGGCTCCCTTTCTATGGGACGTCAATCTTACCCCCATTGTATTCAGTCCAAACCAGCAAGCCTTGTTCTCCTACCAAACAAACAATACAGGAGATGATGTAAGGCAGCAAGTGGCCCCTCTCACCCTTGATGCGCTCCGCGAACAAAGATATATCGGAAACTCCGGTAGCTATTGGTTGAGAATGCCAGAGGTAAAACCTTCAGATCTCCCAGCCCAACGCTGGCTCAACAACCAGGTGCATCTAGGATCGGCCAATATTCTACGGCGTATAGGTAAGCATTGGGAAGTAAAGGCAAACCTAACCTATCTGCAGGATGAGCAATATCAAGAGGGGGATGGCGAAACCCTTTTTCTCACGGGACAAGATTCGGTACGGTTATTCGAAAGCAAATCCAATACGTTGGGCTATAAGGCAGTGCGCGGAGGGGTCATTTTGGAAAAAAACATCCCTAAACAATACCTGCGAAATGAATTTACCGCTGACTGGGAAGAATATGGCCGGACCGGTCAGATTTTAGGTTCATTGGCCAACCTAGACCAAAATGTGGGGCAGTTTCGACGCTTTGCCCGCAACTCCTTTAAAGGTATACTGCCCATTGGCAATCAGCTGATTACCTTTCAATCTATTCTTCAGGCCCAGCATAACCAGGAGCGACTGGTGGTGAATCCAGGGCCTTTCCCTGAAGTGATAATTGGCTCCGCGGAGGCCTTTGACCAAGCCGGTCAGACCCTGAGTTGGCAACAGCTATATACCCATAACTACCTCTCGTTTACCCGGAAAGCGAACCGGTGGGTATTTCAAAGTCGGCTAGGTGGGCTTTTCCAGCAGCAGCAACTACAGACCCAATTGACAGGGAAGCGTTCGGAAACATGGTATCCTTCCATCACCAATGCCCTGTCTTTCCGACGGCTAATGGGCTATGCAGAGGTAGAAACTTTCTATAACCATGGGAATTGGCGGTATAAGCTGGAAACGGCCTTGAGAGGCCACGATTTCTTGATAGACTGGCAATCCCAAGAGCCAAGAGAACGGGTAACCCGGCTTACCTTTGAGCCTACCCTTTCGGTAAATGGGGAATTGGGTCCTCGGTGGACCATAAAAGCCTCGGGCGGCCTTACCAACGGCTTTGGCGATTTGGATCGGCTATACCGAAATCATTTGATGGTGGACTATCGCAGTCTGCAACGAAACTTGGCCCCCTTGCAGCAGTCATGGCGGCAAGTCTACCGGGTAAGCGTAGACTACAAAAAGCTGGAAAAATCATTTTTCTGGCGTCTGGATTACTCCCAGAGCAGGGAAGTGAACAACCTACTCCTCCAGAGTGTGGTGTCAGAAAATGGAGCCTTGAGTAGAGAAGCCTTGGCTATTGACAATGTGCGTGGGTACCGGTTGGCCAGGGCTAGCATCAGCAAATTTGTCCCCCAGTTGAAGGCTACCTTTTCCTTGGCTGCCAATGGCACCCAATCTGAATCGGAAGCTATTTTGAATAATACCCCGGTAGATCTCCTCTTCCGTACGCTCAACCTACAGCCGAAGGTAACTACCGATATCACCGATAAGATTTCGGTTCGGTTGGAAAGTGGAGTTTCGGTGTTTGATAACCAACAAAATGGTATTCGAACTTCACCCATATGGGTGCAAAAGCATGCTGTTGGCCTCCATTTTTTTCCTACAGATTTTCAGGTGCTTAGCCTCCAAGGTGATTGGTTTCAGACCTCAGCCAACCTAGCTTCGGCTCCACCCCCCTTTTTGGATCTTTCTTATCGGTACCGTTTCCCCAACCGACCTTGGGAAATAGAATTGTTGGGCACCAACTTGTGGAACACCCAGTCTTACATCACGGCTAGCAATAGCGCGTTTCAACAAGTATTTCAAACCTATCAGTTGCGGCCTAGGCAAGTCCTGGTCAAGGTCCGGTTCAACATCAGCGCAGATTCACTTCGGAGAAGTACCAAAGAGTAAGCTCATTGGCTTACCCAAGAGCCCTCGAAAAAACATGATCCCCTAACACATTTCCCCGATTGTTTGGTAACATCGGGGATGGGGTTCAATTGGAAACATAGTTTAGTTATTTGGCTCATGGTAGGGCGGGTAGGTATTCTAGCTGCACAAGGCCTCTGTCAGGCAGGGTTGCCCATGCACGCGGATACCTTGGTACAGGACCGGAATCATACCCAGCTGGCTTATATAGTAGGAGAGGATACCCTAAAAATCAGAAGGTTAAATGACGAACTGGTTTTTCCCTTGGATGATTTTCGTAGGCTAGAGAAGGATTCCACATGGGTGCCTACACCAGAAAAGCGAGCCTGGTTTGACTCTACTATGCACCAGATGGCCCAGAATTGCTTTAGCTATGCTTTTGAATGGAGCTTTATTGAGTTGACCAACGGGCCAAATCCTTGGTTCAATGAGGAAACCACCGTATTGGGGCCTTCTACGGAATGGTTACTAGGCTACGCATATGATCAGGTATCCGTAAACCGGACCCTTTGGCTACGGTGTGCTCAAAAACGGCTACCCAATAAGGCCTATCTGCTATTCCGGGATCAGCAAGGGAAACCGGTGCATGCCGCTTACTATCTGGATGGTATTTTCTATTCTAAGAATGGGGCTAAGCCACCCATGGGCACCTTGCAGTTAAGAGAGCTAGTAAAGCACTATCCCTTTACGCACCGGATTGAGGTATATCAACTCAAGG
>JBCBHI010000781.1:0-3078 GCA_038525885.1 Bacteroidota bacterium | reverse complement strand
GTTACCCATTTTTCTTGGGGTAGGGGGTGGGGTAAAATCCTCTGATGGGGTTACAAGGGAAATTTCAAGGAAATGACCCAGAGCAAACACGTACGACTTATTGCCTTGCTGCTGATTGCGCTACCCCTGGTGTGGATTGGGATTAGGATATACCACAACCAAGGATATGTGGGGGTACGGCCAGACCATGAATATCAGGTTACTTATCAGATGGAGGTGATCTCCAGGGGGCCTTATAAGATGCGCTCTTTCTTACCCATTTCTTCGGAAAGGCAGAAAATTCGGTTGCTACCTCAGGACGGTAAGGGAATTCCGGCTATAACCCTGGAAGGCCCCAATAAGGTGATCCGCTGGCAGGGTGAGGGAGGCGCGACGGAGGAAATTCGGTACCGCTTCACGCATTCGGGGCAGAACATCCAGTACACTCTGGATGAGAAGCTGCCGCTGGTACCCAATGCGGTGCATGAAGATATAGCGGTGTATCTGGCTCCTTCTGGGTTCATCCAGTCCGAAGATGCGCGCATTCGGCGGGAGGCGCAGCGGCTCACGGCGGGGACGGAGTATCTGACTCCGGCCATCCGGGCTCTCTTCGGCTTTGTGAACGACATGGCCTCTATCAATACTAGTGAGCTTACGGATGCGGTAACGGCTTTAGAGCAGCTAGAGGCCTCCTGCAATGGCAAGAGCCGTCTGTTTGTGGCGCTATGCCGCAGTCTTGATATCCCAGCCAGGGTTACGGGGGGCATCATTCTGGAGGATATTACCAAGAAAACCTCGCACCTGTGGGCTGAGGTGTATGTGGGTGACCGATGGGTGCCTTTTGATCCGCTGAACGGACACTTTGCTAGTTTGCCAGGGCACTATGTGCAGCTATACACTGGGGACGAATTCCTGATCACTCATTCGAGTACGGAGGCTTTTGATTACCGCTACGTGATTGAGAAGGACAGGGTGAATGACTATCCTGTGCTGGCGGCGATCAACATTTGGGCTTTGATGGATGAGGCCAATATCCCGGAGAACCTGATTAAGGTTTTGCTCCTGCTGCCGATGGGTGCTTTCCTGGTTTCGCTGTTCAAAAATGTGATCGGCTTCAAAACTTACGGTGTTTTTCTACCGGTGCTTATCAGCCTGGCGCTTACGGAAACAGGTCTTGTGCCCGGGCTTATTCTCTTCACGGGTATTGTGGGTTTGGTGGCCTTGGTGAATGTGCCTTTGGACAGGTGGAGTATTCAGTATAACAGCAAAATTGCCTTGCTACTGATAGCAGTGGTGCTGGTAGCCTTGGGGCTGATGAAGGTATTGCACGCTACTCATTGGCTGGATGCTTCGGCGCCGTTGTTCTTCCCCATCATCATCCTGACGATGATCAGTGAGAAGCTAGCCAAGAAAATGGAGGAAGAGGGGGTGCGAAAGGCGGGGGAGCTGTACGGCTCTACTCTGTTGGTGACGCTGGTGATCTACTTCATTCTGTCGTCAGTGAGCATCCAGAACTTCATTCTGACTTTCCCGGAGGTGATTTTTTGCCTGGCAGGTTTGAATCTGCTGTTGGGTAAGTGGATTGGCCTGCGGGTGATGGAGTACCGCCGGTTTTACAAAGTAATCAATGCCTAAGCGGATGGCAGTTCTTTCAAAACTACGTGCCCTCCGCCAGACGGTATTGGGCATGAACTATCGGAACCTGGGGTTGATATATCCTAACAACCCGCGTACTCACTACCGCCTGGCGGATGATAAGTACCTGGCGAAGGAAATTATGGAGAGTGAAGGGATAGCCTGCCCACGTACCTGCGCTGTGATAGAACGGATAGGGGATATAGAGGAGGCCTGGAATACGCTGAAGGAGTGGGAGCAGCTGGTGATAAAACCTGCTCGAGGTTCTGGGGGTAAAGGCATTCTGCTGCTTCGGAAGCAAGGCGGGCAATGGTACTCGGGGGGTACGCCCATTAGTGAGTATCAAATCTTCTCGCACTTAGCCAATACCCTGTTTGGCATATTCTCCTTTGGCGACTCGGACGTGGCCTTGGTAGAGGAGTTGGTAGAACCCCATCCTTTTTTCCAGGAGCTGTATCCGGCAGGGGTGCCTGATTTTAGGATCATCCTACTCAAGGGGGTACCCCTCATGGGTATGCTGCGGATGCCCACGGCCAAGTCTGGCGGCAAGGCCAATCTGCACCAAGGTGGTTTGGGCATTGGGGTAGACATGGAGGCGGGTACCCTCCAATGGGCTTATGATGGCCAGAAGCACTTGGCGGAGCACCCGGACAGCAAGTCAACCATTCTTGGGAAGGAGATCCCTTACTGGGAGGAGCTAGTGGCGCTTTCGGTACAAACAGCGCAACACTTTCCATTGGACTACCTGGGGGTAGACCTCGTGATAGATGCTCACAAGGGCCCCATGGTGATGGAAGTAAACGTACGGCCGGGGCTAGGCATACAGCTGGCCAATCGGCAAGGACTAAAAGAAATTCTGCAACAAAAGGACTTACTGTAATGCGATACACGAAATCAAAATTCCCTTATCTGGTGGTGCTGTTCCTTCTATTGGGTACTGCCTTGGCCGACCGACTGGAGCCACAAGATGATGCCCTTGAGATCGCCATATCGGCAGAATCCGAGGCGGTTGGTTTGGCGGCACCGGGTATTTTGGCGCAGGTGCCTACCTATTGATTGTCCCAAATTCCTATTCTATATGAAGCCCAATGGGCGGCGAAACCTCGATCGCGCATCTCTAGTGTTTGCCTCTTGGTATGCACCCTCCTTCTTTTTTTTAAACACCTTTCTAAAATAATCGACTCTTGAAAAAGCTACTCGCTATTGCATTATCGCTAGTGCCTACCCTGCTCATGGCCCAATGGGACCAAAAACACACGGTAGGGGTATCCGCAGGATACGAAATGAACGTCTTCTTGAACCCTACTTTGCTTGAACGGGACGGAGAGATTATAGGACCTGAAGACCTTTGGGACAACGGTACCTTTCAAGCCCTGCAGTACCGAGGGCAGTTGGAGCGAGAGCTTTCTGCAGGCCGGCTGAAGCTGAACGGGGGGCTAAGCGGAGGGCTATACCAAACGCAGA
>JBCBHI010000780.1:0-3078 GCA_038525885.1 Bacteroidota bacterium | reverse complement strand
GATTATCTGTTCCAAGTAGCCGCCAACATTGAAGGCTTTGGCTTTATGGGTTTCGAAATCCGCCGGGCCAACGGCCAATGGGGTTTTGTAGCTGGCATGTCCTTGCAAGATGTGAAGCTAAGCGAGATACCCGGGCTGGGCGGCCTCTCGGCCATCGAAAGCGTGGTGGATCTGCAAGAGCTCAGCATCTTCCTGGCTACCTATGATGGGGCTACGCTACAGTTCCCCAACATGGCAAAGTTCAATAACCCTACCCTGATCAACCAAAACGTACCCGTAACTCCAGGTACGGGCGGGCTGATTGCCGGGGTGAACTTCAGCGCCAAATGGCAACTGAACACCGAGGACCAAGCGCTGGCCCTGCTACAAAACATCCTGGGACTAAACCCGGTGATGGAGGTGACCCATAAAGCCAAAGCCTTCAATGTTGGCGGCTACTTGGAACAGATAATCGTCTTCCTCCTTGCTGATGAGCAGCGTGGCGGTGGAGAAGGTGAAGTCCAAGCCCTCAGGCAGGTTGGCCTTCTTACCCGTGATGGTGGAGATAATCTCCTGCATGCTCAGGTTCTGGAACTGCCCCAGTATTTCCAGATTGCCCGGTATGCCGTAGTTTACAAACACCGTCTGGCCCGCCAGCGTGAGGGCCCCACCAAAACCTCCGGTTAACGCACTTCCGGTGTTCTTTTCCAGCTGCAAATAGGTATCCGAAATGGTGAGTTCGGTAGTGCCAATCGGGATGGTCCAGGTGTTGGGGTAGGAGGCCATGGTGGCCATAAAGCGGTACGAACGGCCGGGGCTGTAGCACAGCGACAGTTGGTCGATGGTGAGACTGGCCGGATTGGGCAGGTCTGGCACCCAAGTGCTCAAAAACTTACCCAGTGGTATGCTATTGCCCTCGGGCATGTAGGCGTAGGCCGTCCAGTTTTCTTCACTACGCACTTCCACCATCATCTGTACCGACTCCTCAATCTCCATCAGACCCCGCACGCCCAGGTATACGGTAGGGGTGCGCTGCTTGCTCAGCGGCAGATTGGGATTGCTAAATAGCGGACTGGCAAAGGGATTGTGCACCGCGATGTCGCAGAGTAGGGAGTTCATTTGGAAGTGATCTTCCCAGATCTCCCAGTTTAGATTGGGGAAGCCGATGGTGGCATCCACTCGTGCCAGCACGGGCAGCTTGTTAGCCAATACCAGCTTCAATTCCAGGCGGGTGAGGGCCAGTTCGTCCAGCGTGGCTAGCGCGTCCTGTAGCGTCTGCGGCAGCTGGCTTTGCAGACTGTCTGAGCCTGCTACATCCAGGAGCCCCGCCAAGTTGCCCAGAGTGAGATTTTCCGGGTAGGTGCGCAAAGTGGCTCCCGTCACGCCTTCTTCCAGGGTGATGTCCCAGGGTAATGATATTTCCGCACTGGGGATGTTGAGTACGCCTGAAATGCCGTATTGGGGCTCAAAGTCGAGATTGTCCAGCATCCAATCCAGCGTAGTGGGGCTATAGACTTGGAAGTAGGTATCCTGCATGGTGAGGGCCTCACCCAGGGTGAAATCAAGGCTAAGCTTGGCCTTCAGGTTGATGCCCGGCAGGTCGTCACGCAACCAAACCGTTTCGCCCGTGGCGAGTTCGCGTGTCTCTTCCGAGGGGCGGGCTTCGCGCATGCTGCTGTACAGCGTAAGCAGGCTGTCCTGATTGCGCACAAACTCCAATACGCCCAGCAAGCCGGAGGGCTTCCAGTCACTAATAAAGTTAAGGCCAAATACCAGCGGAACGTCTCGCGCTACATCTTGGTGCGCGTGAGTGGAAATTACCCACTCCGTATCCGTAAGCCATAGGCCTTGCAGAAAGGGTGCATCCTCTTCGGTATCCTCACCGTCCGTTTCGGTACCCGAAGGGTTCAGGGCTTCCGGCGTAGGTAGATCAGGGAAACTATGGCCGAAGGTCCATTTGTTTTGCAGGCTGGGCGTACCGGGTTCTATCAGGCGCATCCGTAGCGTGACCTGCGTTTCGCCCAGGCCCGTGTCTAGCGCGGTGAGGGTACAGGGTATATCGCTTACGCCCAGGTAGTCCACCGTGCCCGATACCACTATCTTGGTATCGGTAGATTCGGTCACCTCCGCGGCCGCTATGGGCAAAGGCTGGTTCCCGTTGTAGTACTTGATGATATCGTCGAAGGCCTCCGTAAGGTCGCCTGCATCCAGCATGAGCGGCCGTTCTTCGGTCAGTAGTGTTTTATGGGTATCGAATGATGACATGGAGTGGTGTGTTTTAGGGCTAGGTTATGGGATGTTCCGGTTTGATTTCTGACCGATGGGGAGTAAACCTGAGATCATCAACCGGTCCTTGTTATTCGCTACGTTGGTTCGTTGCATGGTATCGGGGAGGGCCGTGGCGGTAAGCCTTTCGGCCAATCCCAATTTTGTATTGTCTTCTCTACTATCCAAATAGGCTTGGTACCCCGGGCTTTGTCCTGGGTCGCAATAGTTGGCGTAGATGTCTTTGTCCTTATGCTCGGTTTTCAGGTATGTTTGCCAGACTCCTATGGTACCCCCCTTGGCGTCGGGTCGATTCTTTGTCGGTAAGCTTTGGTACCATGCATTGGCTTGCCTTACACTGTCCCAATTATTCCAATATACATTGTGCTTCATGTAATAGAGGCGGTCCTTTGCATATCCCTGCCGGAGGCATTGTTTGAGCGTGATCCGGTTATCATCGGCTACCTTGCCATCTACCCGGAAGAAGTATCCATTTTCCTGACTGGCGATAGAGCCTCTTACCACCGCAATGTCACAGCAAGTCAAGAGATGAAAGTCTAAGGTTTCGTCTTGCTGCAACATAATTCCTCGGTATTCCATAAGGCTGGATTTGAGCACCTGATGTTTGTTAATGTGGTCCCGGCATACTTCTACGCCTAACTTTAGCGTGTCAACGGTTAGGATTTGATCGGCAAAGCTGCCAAAAACTTCCGCATGATTGGCCTGGGGGATTTTATCTGGGTAATGCGCTTCAACCCGAATCCCGTCCGTATCAGAGGCGTGGTGCTTGGTGCTCACTTTCGCGTTTGCGGCCGCACCGTGCTTCAGAAAGGC
>JBCBHI010000779.1:0-3082 GCA_038525885.1 Bacteroidota bacterium | reverse complement strand
AGCCCAGAAAACCAATCAAAGGGTCTGGCTGAGAAAATCAGAGAAATCATAGCAAAGAAACCGAATGGCATAGGTTCAAGGAGAATGAAATGGACTAAAAAAATGAAACCCAGCCATCAAAGACGGCTGGGTTTACATGAACCAACTTAACCTAACTAATTAACCACGTTGAACTGAATATGATATTTTTTTAATTGTCTTTATGAATAAGGACCCGGCACAAAAATAAAAGGTTGGGGCCATACTTAAAACTTTTTTTGCTATCACTTTCCTGAGGTACGGCTTTTTGCTTCGTCTGTCATTGCCATTTCTTTCCTTCTCGTTAGCTTCTTGATATATTCCACTCTGCGAAATCTCAAAGCAGACCAGTCTGCATCAATAGCCACTTGTCTTACCCCCTCAAATCCAAACTCCCCTACTGTCTTCCACCCGGTATCCCGGTTGAAATCACATGTATACTTTTTGGACGTGCCCTTGGGATAAGCAAACCACAATACCACGTCTCCTAGCAGCTTCTCATTCAGACTTTCGATTGCTTTGTCAATCTGAATCTGTTTGGTAGCAAACACTAGGGCAAAAGCCACCTCTTTCACACTACTGGCATCTGTAAGAACTTGGGTAAATTCTTCCATAGCCTTCACCTCTGCACCAAAGCTTTCAGGTGAATTCAATATTAGAATGCAGTTTTGGTCCTTAAAGTTCAATTTTTTAAAAAGAGGCGTCATGAAAAGAATGGTTTTTCGTCACTTTTTCTCTACAGGAGGTGTATCACTTCCCTGCTTGTCTATTTCTAGTGTAAGCAATGCCTTTTCTAAAGGGTCTCCTTTCCCCAGTACCAAAGCAAAAGGTTCTATTTCCCCCATGGAAGGTAATGTAGTTAATTTCCAATAAAGCACTCCCACCAACGTAGGCCAGTTACCCGCTGCCCTGGACAACGCAAGCCCATCCAGAGCCGTGGCTCTATCCTCCATCCGGCTAGGCATGGCCTCCCATAGGTGAAAACTATATTGCATACTCCCTTTGGGCATAAAGGCATAGCCAAACCCTGACCACGGTGCCACCAGGGTGCCGGCTTGCCGGGTATATCCTAGCTCAGTAAAAAGAACTGGATGCTGAGGCAAATCCATACGTTCTAGCGATTGGTAGAATTGTGCGCTGTGATTTTCCCATGCCTGAGCTATTTGTGTCACCTGAGGCTCCTCTGTATTCTCGGTAAGGGGGAAATATGCATTTACTCCTACCACATCCAGGGCATCCCAAAACCCCACCCGATGGTAATTGTCAAAATTGGCTGCGTAGGTTAACTGCCCTGAGTAGACCGTACGAACTTGCCGGATTAATTCACGCCAATGCCCCTCAATAGTTCGGCGGCGTTGATTCAACTGATAGATCCGCTGTGGGCTATCCCATAACGTAACTTGCTTTGCCCATCGGGTATGGGCTTTCACCTCATCACGCAAATACTTGCGATAATCGGTATGGCCTTGCCCTGTCCACCATTGGCTCTGAGTTATTTCCTCACGGTGCCGCCAGCGCAGGGCTTTGTATCCGAACCGGGATACCGGGTTCAGAAAAAAGCCCTCCAACCTAGGAATCCTTTGGGTGGGCATGGTAGCGGAGAGCACCCTCAATTCACTCCCGACCCCAAATACCTCAACTTCCAGCTCTTCGCACTTTTGGGCCCACTCCACCACAAACTGGGTATACTGCTGAAACCAGGAAGCGAGTTCCTCGTCGGTTTGGGGCATAATCATCCCATGCCAGTAGTGCTCATTGGCCTGAAAAGCATGGTCCAATGCTACCCTAGCAATGAAAACAACCTTCAGTCCTTGGGTTTTGGCAGCAGCAATTTCGGAGAGCACAGCCGGTTCATCTTCCCACCATAGATGATCGGTATTCCAATCACCCTGCATAGCATACGCAGTAACGGCTACCGTATTCATGCCTGCTTGCTCTATCCCCTCAGTCCATACCTGGTGATTGGGTTCATTTACCTGGATTCCTCCTAGCAAAAAGCCTGGGGCCTCTTGAGCCACAGCCCTGAGGGTAACCAGACATAAAAGGAGAGATAGCGTGCGCATACCTTCTAAAATACGCTCATATTCTCCCAACAAAAAAGGTGTCCGAAGACACCTTAAAAAATTCTAAGCCTGGGGCTATTGTACTCGCACCAGAAACTGGTTTTTCTTTCCTCGCTGCACCACCAGATATTTGCCTTGCAGCAATTCAAAGTCAACTGCCTGGTCAGGCGAGCTAAGTTTCTGCTTGTTTATCGACACTCCTCCTCCTTGTATCATGCGTTTAGCTTCTGACTTGCTGGGGAAGATGATTTTACCGGTACCCTCAGATAGCAGGTCGGTTACCGACTCCTGAGCACTTAGCACATCCTTGCTTATTTCTGCCATAGGAACCCCCTCGAAAACCTCTAAGAGCGTACGTTCTGGCAAGGTGGCTAGCTCATCTGTCGCTGACTTACTAAACAAGATTTTGGAAGCTTTCACGGCCATTTCGTACTCTTCCGCCGAGTGCACCATGGTGGTTACTTCTTTTGCCAAGGCTTGTTGTAGTACCCGCAGGTGAGGAGCTTCTGCGTGCTCTGCCTCTAGCTCCAGCACCTTGGCCTCTTCCAGCAAGGTGAAACGCCGTAGTAGCTTAGTAGCTTCCGTATCTCCTACGTTGATCCAAAACTGATAAAACTTATATGGCGAAGTGCGATTGGGATCTAACCATACATTCCCTCCCTCAGATTTGCCAAACTTGCTGCCGTCAGACTTGGTCACCAAAGGTGATGTGAGGGCAAACGCCTCTCCTTGCGCCATTCTACGGATCAACTCAGTGCCCGTAGTGATATTACCCCATTGATCGGACCCGCCCATCTGTAACCGCACACCGAACTCCTTGTACAAGTGGTAAAAGTCATACCCTTGCACCAGTTGGTAGCTAAATTCAGTGAAGCTGATTCCTTTTTCCATTCGGTTTTTCACCGAATCCTTAGCCATCATATAGCTTACGGTGATGTGCTTACCTACATCTCTGAGGAAACCCAGGAAATCAAATTTGCTCATCCAATCATAGTTATTCA
>JBCBHI010000778.1:0-3082 GCA_038525885.1 Bacteroidota bacterium | reverse complement strand
CCTGCAGGGCTAGCCAAGACGGATGCGTGGCAAGCCATGGGTAGCTATGCAGGGTTGTGAAAAAATGAATATCCATCAGTGAGGGTGGTAGTGGCATGGCTCAGACCTCCTGCACGGGCTCCGGCTACATAGTTTCCTCCTTGAGCCCAGGAGAAAATGGGGAGGAGGATAAGGAGTGTGGAGAAAATAATCAGCCTCATTCAAATAATGAATAATCACTGAATATAGTGACAAATCGATAATTGTCAGAATACAATAAAAAAGAAACCCCAAAGGGAATGCCCTTGGGGTTGTGTATGCTTTGTTTGGACTTAGGCTTAGAACAGGTTCCGGATGGTAAGGTAGTCCAAGAAGTAGATCAACCGAACCGATAAACTCTGATTTCTAGGAGCCGTAGCTGCATTGCGGAAGTTGGGTATGAAGGTCATGTAGGCCTCATCCGACACATTGGTCAATACATCTTGGTATACCACATTCACAAAACTACCTGGAGCTATTTGCCAGTTGTAGGTTAAGTAAATATTCATGGCATTGAAGTTCAAATCGTGCGAATTGTACTCCCGAATCAAAGAACCTTCAGGGTCTAAGTACTCCAATTTGTAGGTGCCACCCTCATTGTCAGCGTATTCATACACCATAGGATTATATTCCGTAGCCACCATGTCACCATTGAGGTCCAACTGACGCATTTCCTTGTTCTGTACCCGGGCCCAGTAGTGGCGCAACTCCAGGTTCAGACCCATTTTGTTGTTAAAGGTGTAGGAAGCTCTCAAGGAGTTCTCCAGGCTTCTCCAATCCCGGATTCCAAAAATGATCTGCTCCTCGCCGTTTCCGTCCGTCCAGCGAGTAGTGTAGCCTCGCTGGTTGCCCTGAATGTTATAATCAAGTCCGTAGTTGATGTTGAACTTGTTATTCACCCGTACACGAATGTTACCTCCGCCGCCAAAATCACGGGCATCCCAGTCCGGGCGGTGCCAGGTGTAGTTGTAGGTACGAAGCGCTACCATTTTGCGGTCATCGGTGCCTACAAAGGCACCAAAGTCATAGTCAGGGGCTTTGTTGAGCCAGCGGCCTGCCGTAAAGGTGCCAAAGTAGTCACGGTCCTGAAAGCCCCGTACGCTACCCCAAGCCTCTACATACCAGAAGTTCTTCAACTGACCTCCCAGGTTGGTCCATACTCCGCGGTTGGTCCAGCCCTTGTCGTCCCACATCTGGCTAAAGTTGGTACCCATATTCCAGTTGAATCGGTTGAATACCAGCCAAGGCTTGAACTTATTCAAACTCATGCGGGCAGAGTGGGTGATTTCATTGGGAGCATTCAAGAATCCAAAGTCATTCACCATCAGGTCAGCAGACTCCACGTTGCGGCTTACGCCAAACTGGAAAGTACCCGCTACCTTGTTGAAACCCACATTGTAGGCATACCCATCGGTGGCAGACTCCCCAAAATCTATATGGCTCCAGGTGCCCGTGGCGTTCACCCGGTAGGTGTTGTCCTCATCCAGGAAGTAAGACAGGTTTCCGCGGGTTACGTTCGCATCGCGGTTATAGTTGAACCGGGTAACGTTCGTGTTGATCAGGGTGAATCTGGAGTTATGCCCGAAGGTCTTTTCCCCCACCATAACATTATAGTTGGCCAAGGGGTCAACTTGTACCTGCCGGGTGTCACCCGTAACGGTATCCTGTACCGTAGCGAAGGTTTTGTTAGTTACCGCATTGAAGAAACCTACCCCGAAACCATTGGGGGTACGTCCGGTGATTTTGGTCGCATTCAACAAGGGAGCCTCAGAAGGTTGATAGGTTACTTCCTCGTTAGCACCAAGTTCTTCCTGCAAGCCGCCTACGGTTCGTCCCACGCGGCGTGAGTAAAACACCGGGCCTTGGTTGAAAAGCTCTGTTCCTTCGGTAAAGAAGGGGCGGTTTTCCTGGAACCTGATCTCGAAGGGGCCTAAGTTCAATACTTGATTATCCGCCCGAACCTGTCCGAAATCAGGCACCAAGGTCATATCCAAGGTGAAAGATTCGTTCAAACCTGCTTTTAGATCCAGTCCTCCCGTGAATGCACTGCCGAAGGTTTCTGTAGAACCGTCATAATTGGCGTAGGCTGTTACATAAGGTGTGAGGAAGATACGTGGGGGAGGAGTGATATCCTCAATTCCGCTGAGAGTACCAAACTGCGGAATGAATCCGTTTTGAGCATTATCAATGGGATTCCAAGCGGCTATTTCCTGTTTGCCGGCACGGCGGCGTATAAAATTAACGTTCCAGGTTTGGGCAGGCTGTTTAGGAAAGCGAATCGCCGAATAGGGAATTTCAATTTCCACTACCCAGCCTTCCTCGGTACGGCCTACAGCACTATTCCAAACAGCATCCCAACTGAAATCATCATTCTGGCCCTGATTGGTCATGTAGGCATCACCTTGTACGCCCGCAGAAGTTACTAGAAAGTGAAACCCGTTTTGACCATTTTGGTAAGGGTCCAAAGCGAAGGTGAAAAGATCAGAGTTTCGGTCCATGTCATCCCGAATCCCTAGTTCGCTAGGAATATTCTCGGCATCAGGATCATGAAGATGTGCCGCTACGTATACGCCGAAGTCGTTGTAAACAAACCAGACTTCAGTGGCTACTTCGGATAACTCCAGGTTGTTGGGTTCAATTTGTGTGAAAGCCCCGTTGAAAATCCGAGCGGAGGACTGCCAAACTGCATCATCCAGTACACCATCTATTTTTGGGGATTCTTCAATGCGAGTGGCTAAGGCTTCTCGCTTGGCCGTGTCAGCCAGACTGGGAGACACCAAGCTTATCGCGAGGGCTCCACATAGGAAGGTTGCTTTCAACATGAGTGAAAAAATTGTTGTTGGGATAAGAGTTATACCCATCCACATCTCCAAGGTCACCCTTGAATTCTGGCCACTGCGGAGAGGTCTTTTATATTTTTACTTCTCTTCCTCTCAAAAGTTACATGCTATTTTCAATTTAGGATGAGTGGTATCGGTATTGTACAGGGAGGCGTTTCCTGATCAATGATTGGAAATGTTCTTTGTTGCGGTAATTTCCTGTTTTTCAGAAGATTAATACGTAA
>JBCBHI010000777.1:0-3086 GCA_038525885.1 Bacteroidota bacterium | reverse complement strand
CACAACCGCGTGGGCGCACAGCTTACGAAAGAAGCCGTGCAGCTGTAGGTAGATGACCCGGGTCACTTCACTCAATACCCGCTGGTACGTGCGCTGTGCCGCCACGGCCGTCACCGCAATACTCGTGATCAATCCCAGGATCAGGAAAGTGGCCTTGAACGATTCTACCACTAGCCATTCGTAGATACCCAGGGCCAGCAGCAGCAAATTGAGCACTGCGAAAAAGGCGATCATACCTACGGCACCCAGCAGGACTTTGCGGCGCACGCCCAGTTTGCTACCCTTCAGGAAAAGCTTAATGGGATTGTTTCCCAGTTCAAAAAGCTCACTTATTTTTTCACCTTCTTCTGGGGATACCTCACTTAGAGAGTTTTCTAAGGCTTGCATGGTGCTGTGGAGTTTTTCCTTACTAATTGCCATCAGTTAGCTGGTTATGTTGAGTTGATTTGTCGGCAAATGTAGGGATTTCCGGCATAAAACCATCCGGCTTAGCTAGCGATCCCAAAAGTGCGGCTGTAGGTGAAAGCTCCACCCCCTCACCTACAGTCTGGCACCCGCTTATTCCGTCTTCAGCGCCTTGATCGGGTTACTGAAGGTGGCCCGCAAGGTATGGAAACTCACCACTCCAAGCGTGATCAGTAGGCAAGAGATACCACCCAGGGCGAAGATCCACCAGGCTAGCTCTATCCGGTACGGATAGTCAGCAAGCCAGCCCCTCACCAGGTAGAACGAGATGGGAATAGCCAACACACAAGCCACTAGCACCAACTTGCCAAAGTCACGCGAGAGCAACAGCCAAAGGTTGGCTACAGTGGCCCCTAGCACCTTACGAATGCCAATTTCCTTCACCCGCTGGTGCACCACGTAGGCCGAAAGGCCAAACAGCCCCAGGCAGCTGATGAGAATGGCCAGCACACTAAACAACGTAGCCAGGCTCCCTACCTGCTCCTCCGCCTTGAACTTGGTGAAATACTCGTCCTCCACAAAGCGGAAATAGAAAGGTTCATCGGGCAGTACCGTGGCATAGGCCTGTTTGATTTTCATCAGCGCCTCGGAGTATTCCACCTGAGGACCGATGCGAACAAACATGTACCTCTCGGTAGACGTAGCATGCAGGGCTATTAGCGGCATGGGCGGCTCAAAAGGCGAGGACTTAATCATGTCACGCACCACCCCAATAATAGTGAGCTGCTTAGGCACACTGGTAAACCATTCGGGGCTCGAAATCACCTCGCCTATAGGATTATCCAACCCCATAGCCGCCACCGCAGACTCACTCAATATGATACTAGCCTTTTCATCACGATCAGGAGAAAAATCACGGCCAGCCACCAGCTCCCACTTAGTAGCCGGGCCATATCCTGGAGATACCCTAACCGTATTGAAGGATACCGGAAACTCCTCTCCCGTTCGGGTCAGGCTAAAACCGTCATTATTACCCAAAGTATTCATCAGTGGATAATTGGCATTACCCACCGCCGTTACCACTCCCGTCTGCTTCAGGGTCGTTTGCAACACTTCGCCTTTATCATAAAAGTCACCAGATCGGCCCCGCATCGTAATCAACCTCTCCTGACTATAGCCCACTTCCCGGTTTTTGGCGTGCTGAATCTGCTGGTGCACCACCACCGTACTGATGACCATAAAGATGGACACCACAAACTGAAACACCACCAGGCCTTGGCGTAAGTTCACACTAGCTCTCCCCTGCTTCAGCTTACCTTTCAGCGCCTGAATAGGATGAAAAGAGGACAGGAATACCGCCGGGTAGATACCCGCAATCAGCGCCGTAGCCAGAATAAACCCTAGCCCTAAGCCCCAGAAAACGAGGTTCGTCCACGGCAGCGCAATTTCCTTTTCGGCCAGCACATTGAACCCCGGCAACACCAGCGCCACCACTATTATAGAGAGTACAAAAGCCGCCACGGCATACAAAGTAGACTCCGCCAAATACTGCCGGATCAAATTGATCCGATACGAACCCAGCGTCTTGCGGATACCCACTTCCTTACCCCGCTGCTGAAACCGCGCCGTATTCAGATTCACAAAGTTGATAAAGGCGATCAGCAGCACCAATCCACCAATGATGGCGTACAGGCGTACAAACTTCATCCGGGGGCTCGTTTGTTGTACCCCATCCACAAAGTGGGCATTCAGGTGCCAATCTGCCATGGGCAACAGGAAACACTCCTTAGGTTCATCACCGAAATCCATATGCGGCAGCAGCATTTCCTTAATCGCCAGCGAAGCATCCTCCATAGAGGCATTCTCGCGCAGCTGCGCATATACTTTCATGTTCCAGTTATCCCAGGCATAGGGATTCTCTTCGTTGTATACCAGCTCCATAGACACGAAGAAATTAGCCTCACCAAAAGTACTATTCTGAGGCAAATCCTCGAACACCCCCGCCACCAGTAGCTCCCGGGCAGTGTTGATGGTGATGGCCTGACCAATTGGGTCCTCATCTTGGAAGAATTTTTGGGCCAGCGTTTCCGAAATGATGATGTTACTGGGATCTCGCAGAGCATCGTGCGTACCCATTTTCATATCTAAGCTGAGCATCTCCGGTATATCCGCCTGGAACACATAACCCCACTCCTCCGAAGCAAAATCGCCCGCCTCCAGCATCTGGAAGTTGGGCCGGTAGAACGTCATGGCCACGTTCTCGAAGTAGTTAGAATACTGCTCCTTCAGAAACACCCCAGCCATGCCCACGTGCGAGTCATTCACATCCGGTACTCCCTCCTCCACCTGCAGCGTGAGCACCTGCACCAGTCGGTCATAGTGGTCATGATTGCGGTTGTAAGCGAACTCATCAGCAATCCAGAGGGCTATCAGGATGGCCACCGTCATGCCGAGCGCCAGCCCACCAATGTTGAGGGCAGAAAAGCCCTTATTCTTCAGCAGTAGCCGAAAACCAATGCGAAAATTGTGTTGAATCATTGCGAATAGTATTGAGTTTGACCTAAATCTTTTGACAGCAAAAGGCCTCAGATACCGGAATACCTGATACCAATAGTTGCGTTGTGCTCTGCGCAGCGAGTGCCTGGCCCGCACGACATCGAACTTCTCGCCCAGATCGCCGA
>JBCBHI010000776.1:0-3087 GCA_038525885.1 Bacteroidota bacterium | reverse complement strand
AAACGCAGGTGGGCAGAAATAGCCTTTACTGTTATATGGGCCTCCGTGGTGGTCATCAGTCTAAATCCGGTTACCCGGTGGATCACCTTTTTCCCCTCCTCGGATTCACTGAAGATTCCCTCCGTCTCTTATCCTGAGGCTCACAAGGACAAATCTATGTGGGTCATAGGTTCTTCCGTGGAGTACTACCAGCATGCTTCCAGATTGGGAACGGTGTTTTATCAACCGGAGATGGTGCTACCCTTCGTGGGGTCATTGGACCGGTATGGGGAGATCATTACGTTGAATGAAGCCGTGGAAGACCCCTTGCCGGAAGTAGTGGTAGATACTGAAAATCAATTTTCCCAAATGCTGGAGTATTTTCCTGAATGGAAGGCACGATACCAGCCCGTGCAAGGATACCCGCTTTGGGTGCTGGATGACCATTAATACTTGGAGGTATCTACCACTACCACCAGCTTCAAGCCTTTGATGTACTGAATATCGTATTGGATTTCCGCGTAAATCAACTGAAGCAGAATTTCAATTCTCAATATAGCCGGGTCCTTTTCTTCCGAAGGAACATGCGCGATATCCAGGGCAGTGAATTCAGGATCGTTGTCCGTGTAATGTAGCTTTAGCTGGTTGTCCTTCTGCTCCACAAAGACCGAAATGCGGGTGGCCCGTTTGCGCTGCATAGTATGGATAACCAGCCCGGTGGTGATTCGGTGTAGGGTGATTTCTAGGTCAGGATGAAACCGGCTCATTGGTTGGGTGCCCTCTATGGTGATGGAAACCGTATTGCTATAGTTGTTTCGGTGAAAGAACCCTTTCAATGCCGGGATGAGGCCTAGCTCGGAAATATGATCGGGTTTCAAGTGCCCAACCACCGTTTTGATCATTTTGGCTTGTTTGAGTAACAAAGAAGCGGACTCATTGATCATGTGCGATAGCTCGCTGCCCTTTTCGGTTGACTGGCTCATCGATTCCAGCCTTTCGGTGAGCTTACTTACATTCCTGATTACATCCTGATTGAAGTACTCGCAGATCCAATCCCGCTCCAATTCGTGAATGTATTCGTTCAGATACACCAGCCTGGAGTTGAAGTCCATGCTCTGGGATTGGTTCTTCAGTTCCAGTTCTTGCTTTTGGAGCATGAGCCTTTGGCGTTGCATAGCCACACGGTAGCGTCTTCTGCGCAGGCTGAGTACCACATGGCCAATTACCAGCAGCCATATCCCTAGGTAGGCAAGTATTATCTGGTCAGCCATGTACTACTACTAGTTTCTTTAGAGTGGACCTGCCGCCAATAAGCGGTAACGCAAAACAGCAGAAATACTACCTCTACTACCTTAAATGAACGAACGATGGTGCCCAAGGGCAGGGCTTGCAGTTTGTACTGGTTATTGAGCAACCATAAATGAAGAACTTCTGAAAGGTTGACGGCTATGACGGCCATAGAGAGGATGAACCAAGGAGTGAGCAACACCCGGTAACTACCCTCTTCAAATTCATAACTGTGGATATAGGCCAGGCCCAAATACAAGCTGAGAGCAATGGCCAGGTACTGGGTAAAGGTGTTGCCTAGGTTGCTCCCTTGAAGAAACAGTAAGTTGGTGATACCAAAAAGCACAGCCCCACCACTGATAATGAGGGTAATCTTTTTCAACGTACCCTCTGGCAGTTGTAAGATGTAGGCCAGGCCGAGGGTAATCATTTCTAGAATGCGAATGACATTGAGAGCGAGCACATCATTCGCGCCTCCTTCCAGAAATAAAATGTTGAACACATCCCAGAAGGGAAGCAAGCAGATGTAGATCAATAAGATCTTGAGGGACAAAGTGAGGTGAAACCAACGGAAAATCCCTACGGACACAGCCAGGAGGGCACCCAACGCATGTGCAAGTATGGTCCAGTCGGAAAGGAGGGTAAGCATAAGTGCGCGTTAAGATAATGCCTAGCATTGAGATCGTTCTCTTGCTTGGCAAAACAACTCCCTAAGAGAGTGGAAACTGACTATACAATTTTCCTAAATTAAATAGAATTTTTCCTCTGTTTCATCCATATCACAAAAATCCATAACAACTCTAACCGTCCGTATAGATATACTAGTGGATGGGAAGGAAAATTGCTACGATGAATAAATTTGCTGATTACATAACGACCCGTATGCACAAAATCTTCAAAAGAGTTCTGGTGCTCAGTCTATTTGTTCATGGATTTCCCGGGATGGCCCAAACCCGTTTTTTGGGCTTTCATATGGAGGGTGATCGCACCCGGGTGACCATACCTTTTGAAGTGCTAGCCAATCTGATAGTTATTGAACTAACCCTAAACGATCAGCTACCCCTAAAATTTGTATTGGATACGGGCGTACGTACCCCCATTCTCACAGATAAGTATTTGTCTGACATTGTGCGGGTTTCTTATGACCGTGAGGTGGAGATATACTCTGCCGGTGCCCAGGGGAAAGCAGTGGCCTACATTGCCAACGATGTTTCTCTTTCCATACCGGGCATCAGGGCAGACGATCAGGACATCTACGTATTGAAGGAGGACTTTTTGGGCCTCACCGAGGTATTAGGTGAGCGAGTGCATGGCCTCATTGGGTTTGATTTCTTCAAGAACTTTGTGGTGAAAATAGACTACCGGGACAAGGAGATTACTTTCTATGAGCCAGAAAGCTACCGCGGATCTCGGTTCAATGAAACCTACCCCATTACTATAGAAGATGCTAAGGCTTACCTGCAAGCGGAGATCACCCTATCGGATGGCACCAAGCGGCCTGTAAAGTTGCTGGTGGATACCGGAGCTAGTCATGCTTTGTGGCTAGACCCCCCGCAAGATTCTACCGACTCCGTCTTGCCCGATGTTGTTTTTGCCACCCCCGTAGGTAGGGCACTGTCCGGTGAAATACAGGGACATTTGGGCAGAACACCTACGCTCACTTTGCAAAAGAGCGAGTTTACTGAGGTGCTTACTTCGTTTCCTGACCGTAACGAATTTCTGGACGTGGTTAAGAGTACGGGGCGGGATGGGTCTTTGGGCTCCGAGATTTTTCGCCGATTTGAGGTGACGTTCGATTACCCAAACAAGAGCCTGTATTTT
>JBCBHI010000775.1:0-3100 GCA_038525885.1 Bacteroidota bacterium | reverse complement strand
TCAGTTGCCGAAGCTCCTCGTTACTGGTTTCCAGGTTCTCTGCGGCGCGCTGTAGCTCCACATTTTGTTGCTCCATCTCTTGGTGCGCGGTGCCAAGTTCTTCCTTCTGCTCCTGAATGGTACGGGTACGCTCTAGTACCATGTTTTCTAGCTGCTCGGTTCTCCACCTCCGGTTGCGGATGTATAGGTAGTTGAGGAAGAAAAGTAAACCCACAAAAAGAGCAATGGCCCCTACTTGTACGCCCCGGTTTCTCCAGAAGGGTTCGGTGATATGAATCACCAATTTGCGACTTTCCGGTGCCCATACCCCATTCCGGCTAGCTGCCTGTACTTGCAGAGTATACCACCCAGGGTCGATAGAAGTGTAGTTGAAATAGTCTAGTGAGCCCAAGGATCTCCAAAGCGTTTCATGTCCATCCAGGCAGTAACGGAAAGTATTGGGTTGGTTAGAGGCATAGTCTAAAGCGGCAACGCGCACCGCAAAGTTGTTTTGCCTCCAGTTGAGGATCACGGTATCCGTTTCCAAAATATTCCTTTGCAGGACGGAATTGGATCCTGGTTCTACCAGCTTATTGTCCAGGTAGAATTCTGTGATTACGGTGGTCGGTGGCGAGCTAATGGGCTGAATGTCAGTGGGATCAAACCAATTGAAGCCATTTACACCGCCAAAGAAGAGCGTGCCGTCCTCGGCCTGGTGAAAAGCCCCGGTGTTAAACTCATTGCCTTGTAGTCCATCTTCGGCATCAAAATTCAGGAATTCTTCTTTGACGGGGTCAAAACGACTAATTCCCACATTGGAACTGCACCAGAGGTAGCCTGCCTCGTCCTGCAATATCCCATACACTACTTGGTTGGGTAGCCCTTGGTCTAGTCCGTAGGTGACAAAGGTCTGGGACTCGGGCAATAACTTGGCGATGCCTCCTCCCCAAGTGCCTAGCCATAGCGTACCGGAACGATCCTGAAATATATGCTTGATGTAGTCCTCCGGAAGGGAGGTAGAATCAGTAGGGTCATGTACAAATTGCTGCACTGCCCCGGTGGGCAAGTGGTACAGGTATAGTCCCCGTTCGGTTCCTATCCATACGCTGTCACCCACTACTAGGGTGGAGCGCACGAGCCCTTGGGCCAGATTGACGTGTTGTGGGTTTTCGGAAGTGATTTTTGTAAGCTGGTCCCGCTCGTAGTTGTACCGATACAGACCTGCTCCATGGGTGCTGACAAGCAGCTCATCCTGATTAAGAGCCTCCACCCGGTTGACGCGATGGCCTAGCTGGTCTGCCAAAGGATAGGTGATGGTACCTGTGGGATAGTCATAAAGGCCCACCCCAATCATAGTAGCCAGCCAATACTGACTGCCATTCTTATGTGGCAGGATGTCCAAAACCCAAAGAGGATTACTGCCCAATGGCAGAGGGTTTTGGTGAGACCGGTACCGCCTTTCGGTTTCTATCGAAATCAGATCTAGCGTGGTAGCCGTTCCCACTAGCACTTTGCCATCAGGGGTTGGTTGTATGGCGGTTACGAAACTATTTCCCAGTCCCCGGTCAGCCGTGGCGTATTGCCCCATATACTCAAAGGGATAGGCAGCCGGGTTGAAGATATTAACACCAAAGCGGTCAGAACCCATCCACAGTACCCCATCACTACTTTTGGTAATGCAAGTGACGTAGTTTCCAGATATACTGGTTTCGTCTGCCGGGTCATGGGGGTAGTAAGCCTCATAGTGGTCTTCCTCAAAGGAATACAAATAGCTGGCGGCGATCCACAGCGTACCGTGTTCGTCTTCTTCTATATCCAACACAGGAAAGGTCCCTTCATCAGCCAGTGGATTATGGAAGTAGCTAAAGTGACCCTGATCGGCATGGTACTGATGTACCCCCTTTTCGGTACCAACCCATATCCTGTCTTGAGTATCTTGATACAGTGCATGGACCTGGATAGGAGTAGTACGCTCTTGATCCGGCAGTAGGTTCAGATAGTGGCGTTCTAATTCCAGGTTTTGATTGTATTGGAACAGCCCCCTGTTGGTGGCTACATATACCTCTTGACTCTCTCTTACCAGAAGAAAGTCTTTTACAAAACTGCCGGCAGTTTCCTCCAGAGTTTGTACATCAAAGGTGCCAGTTCCGCTATCGAATACCAGTGCGCCGTTTTCGGTGCCTACCAGGAGTCTGCCATCGTGCAAACATAAGATGGCACGGATGGTGTTGCGCAGGTCATACGGTTGACCAGGAAAGGGTACAAACCGGGAAAACCGATTGGTTTGGTAGGAGAACTTGGCCAGTCCATAATTGGTCCCCACCCAAACATTACCTCCATCACTTTGGGCTAGTGACCAAATCCGGTTATGGTTTAGCGAGGTAGTGTCTCCGCGTTTTTTGCGGTAGACCACAAAGTTTTGACCGTCGTAGCGGTTCAGTCCGTCTCGGGTGGCTATCCATACAAATCCCTTCCGGTCTTGCAAAATATCCAAAACGCCCATTTGAGAAAGCCCATCTTCAATCGACAGCCGACTGAAACGGTTTTCGCCCTTGGGTAGGGTGCTTTGTGCAAAAAGTACGCTTGGAAAAAGAAGGAATAACAGAATACCTCTCATGTACCGTCTAAAGACTTGGGCATAAAATAGGCAAAACAGATCGTATTTATGCCTTGGCCAATTCACGAAATTAGTAAGGTGGTACAAAAAGGAAGAGTGAAAGAGGCTAAAGTGGAAGGCTAGAAATCTTAGAATGGAAGTTAAATACCTTCCTCTTCAGGCATTCGAACCAATTTTACAAATACCGAAGTTCCTTGGTCCTGAGCACTGTTGATAGAGACTGTTCCGCCCATGGCTTCTACCTGAGTCTTTACTATAAACAAGCCAAACCCCTTGCCAGGATGGGTGGTGTTGAACCGCTGATAGAGCCGGAAAATTTTATCCTTGGCCAGATCCATGTTGATGCCGATGCCATTATCCTCTACCATAAATTCAATCAAGTTGTCTCCCAGGGAGATGCTTATCCGGATCCAGGAATCGCGTGTCGGCGAGGCGTACTTGATGGCGTTGTGTATCAGGTTGTGCACAATGCTGTGTACATAGGGCGGGAACCCAAGGATGAAC
>JBCBHI010000774.1:0-3101 GCA_038525885.1 Bacteroidota bacterium | reverse complement strand
GGAAGCCGATCGCTAGAGATGACCGGCAATGCCTTCGCCACGGTACCTACCGGGCACTTTGGCTTCACTACCGAGATGGATTTCACTGTGGAGTTCTGGTTCAAGTCAGCCGCCAACGATGTTACCCTGTTTGCCAACGGCAAGGGTACCGATGCAGACGAAAGCGAGGTAGACTGGAGCATCGACGTGGACACGCAAAGTAGAATTGTGGTGAATAATAACGGGTTCCAGTTCGTAGCCACCGATAGCAACTTCATGGACAACGACTGGCACCACTTTGCCTTGGCCATCAACCGCCTGGGCAATACCCGGGCCTATGTAGATGGGAATTTGCAAAACCAGATAGGTAGTGAATCTTTCACCGGATTTGGTAGCGACAAAGCGTGGGTAGGCGCCCGCGGCTGGAAGCACGGAACCTTGGATTCTACCGACCGCTATTACACCGGCAATCTGGACGAGTTGCGGATCTGGGGCGTAGCCCGTACCCAAGAGCAGATCATGCGGGAGCGAAATTACCGTCTGCTCGGTAATGAGTTCGGACTACTAGCCTACTATCCCTTTGAGGCTTATCAGGAAGATGCCGCAGGCATCATGCTACTGGAAGAAACCGTAGAGGATCAAATAGCCGATACCGTGTTCATAGTAGGCACCTTGTCCGGGCCTTCCTATTCGCCAGAGACCCCTCGCATCAAGCTGCAACGCCCCATAGAGTATGTAAACTTTGTGTACTCGGTGAACGGCGATAAGATCATCATATCGCCTACGGACGACGATGCCCGACTGGAAAATACCATCCTAGACATCACCGTGCGCGGCATACAGGATAACAATGGCAATACCATGCAGTCGCCCGTTACCTGGACGGCCTTCATAGACCGAAACCAGACCGTATGGGATGAGTCCAACCTGGATTTTGTGATGCAAGTAGGGGAGGAGCTCACCTTCACTACCCAAATCAAGAATAAGGGGGGCAACCTGGAAGAGTTCACCATCGATAACCTACCCGCTTGGCTTACTGCCAGCCCTGCCCAAGGTTCCATTAGTCCCTTGAGCACGCAGGAGATCACCTTTACCGTGAATTCCGGTTTGAACATCGGGCAGTATGACGAGAGCTTGCACCTGCGCACCAGCTTCGGGTTCAACGAAGTATTGCACCTGGGCATGACAGTTTACCAGCAGGCTCCCAACTGGACGGTGAATCCATCCGACTACGAATACTCTATGAGTATGATTGGGCACCTGAAGATTGAAGGCCTGTTCTCTACTGATGAAAATGACCTGCTGGGAGCTTTCATTGACGGCGAGTGCCGGGGGGTAGTGCCTTTGCAGTACGTAGAAGTATACGATACCTACTTGGGGTATCTCAATATCTACAGCGATGTATCCAACGGAGAGCCCATCGTATTCCAAATTTGGGACGCCAGCGAAGGGCAGATTCTCACGGATGTGACCCCGTACATTGATGACGTACCCGACTTCAACTATACCTTCTCGGCCAACGAGGTAGTCGGTACTTCCAGCAACCCGGTAGTATTCTCCTCCAACCAAGGCGTACTGGAGCAGCGCAATCTGCCCCGGGGATGGAAGTGGATTAGCTTCCATCTGGACTCCGATATGCTAGCCCGCACCAGCCTCACCTTGCAACACCTGGATTTGGCCGACGGTGATATCATCTGGTCGGGTGACGGCATGTTTGACCAATACGACAGCATAAGCGGCTTGTGGATCGGAACCCTGGCCGGTGACAACCTGGCCAATGGTGTAGGCGGCCTTCTGAACACGGCTACCTACAAGCTGAAGCTGGCCAACGAAACCCAGCTTACTTACCAGGGTGCCATCCTGGAGCCCAGCGCCAACCCGGTGACCATCAACCGTGGTTGGAACTGGATTGGGTTCGTTTCGCGCCGCAACCTGGACCTCAATGAGGCCCTGGCCAACTACGATGCCCAGCCCGGTGATGTGATCAAGAGTCAGTATCAGTTTGCGATGTTCGATGAGGCCATCGGCTGGATTGGTAGCCTGCGCGTGATGCAGCCCGGCGAAGGCTATATGCTGTGGACTGATTCGGTAGGCCCCCGTACCTACGTGTACCCTCGGGAGGGTATCATCAGTGGTCGCGGCTTGCCCTCTGCCCGTCAGTTGGAAACCCAGATTTTGGAGGAATTACCCTTTGATCCTTACCAGTACCCCAGCAGCATGTCCGTAGTGTGCGAGCTGGATGTAGCCTTGCATGAGATTAGTGAGGACGACCGGATTCTTGCTTACATCAAGGATGAAGTGCACGGAGTGGCACAGCCTGTAGAAATAGAGGCGGTAGATCATCCTAGGTTCTTATTCACCATCTATGGCGGAGCGTATGAAGAGGACGCCGAAATCAGCTTTGTGTGGCAGGATGCCGAAACTGGAGACCATATGCTGCTGGAAATGGTGCGCTTCCAGGATCTACGTACCCTGGGTACCGTGTTCGATCCGGTGGTACTGACCCCCGAAGTGGAACGTACTGAAGAGGGCGAGCTAGTGCCGGTTACCGAGCCCCAATTGTTCCCGAATCCTTTTGTGAGCAAGCTAGATGTAATGGTGCCTATGGCCACCGAGGAAACAGAGGCTTCCATTACGGTGCTAAATGTTGAAGGAAAGGTAATACAGAATGTGGCCCACCTACCCCTGGAAAACGGAGTTTTGCGGTGGTCTTGGGACGGTACCACCCAAATAGGCAAAGAGTGCCCCAGTGGACTCTATCTGGTTCGGGTGAGTGCAGGCGAAGAGGCCTTCACATTCAAAGTAGTACGACAATAGTATGCTAATGAAGCTGCGTATTCTATGTGTGCTGGGAGCCCTCCTCTTGGGTTCCCAGCATTCCTTCGCTCAGCCCACTTGGTCAGTTGATCTTACCGAATACGAAAAGCGCATGAGCATCACCGCTGTGCTGTTTTTCGACGGTAGCGAGTCTCGGGATGGAAACGACCTAGTTGCTGCCTACATCGACGGTGAAGTAAGAGGCGTGGGAGCACCTACCACCTATTATGCCCAAGACGATCGTTTCCTGGTCCTTTTTCAGATTGGAGACAACAACGTATCGGGTAGCACGGTCACCTTTCGGC
>JBCBHI010000773.1:0-3102 GCA_038525885.1 Bacteroidota bacterium | reverse complement strand
GAAAATAGTATTCTGGTACTATTTTCTTGATCGATGCCGCTTAGGTGAAATAAATCGCTATTTTGGAGAAAAGGTAACGTCCCATCTGCATTAGTAGGTAAAATGTCGTTGGAGTGGAAAATAGCAAGGGACTTGGGTGGCAGCAGTTTGGTAAACCTTTTTCGATTTTCAGTAAACAATTCTTTACCTATCGGTAGGTATTTCATGTGGATAATGTTTAAGGATTTGCGCCTTGAGATGAAGAAATTTCGGAAAATTGGCCTGAATATAGTACTTCTCTTTCTATTTCATGAATCCCCCGCTCAATTAAAGTACTGGGTGGAATTCACGGATAAAGGCCCTAATTGTTCCCTTACAGAAGATGTTTTATCGCTAAAAACCTATCAACAACGAAAAATGCTAGGTTTGGACGTGTACCAGCCTACCGATATCCCTGTATATGGTACTTATGTGGAGGCGGTACAGGCTGTGGGGGCCACTCCATTGGTTGCCAGTAAGTGGCTAAATGCCGTGAGTGTGCGGCTTACCCCTGAGCAAGTGCTTCAGCTTGAAGCCCAAACCTTCGTAAAGGCTGTGTCTCCTATAGTAGGTGAGCTTGTACCTGCCAACTCCCAACAACCCCGTCGCGATACGGCTAATTGGTCGGGCAACCTGACCGACGTGTTGCGCCAGGTACGCGCGGATGCTTTTTTCCAGGCTGGCCTGACTGGGGAGGGCGTGGCTGTGGGGATCCTAGACGCCGGCTTTGTGGATGCAGACTCCACCTTGCAACTGGGACCTCTGATAGCCAATGGCCAAGTGGCTGCCTGGAAGGATTGGGTAAATCCTGACCGGGAAAATATTTACCGGGGCCGTGAGTCGGGCCTTGACTGGCATGGCACCGGGGTATGGCAGATGGCAGCAGGGTGGGATTCCACTTCTAATACCTACAGTGGCATGGCGCCTGATGCCTCTTATTATTTGGCCCGTACGGAGCATGGAAGCCGTGAGTACCGGGGTGAGCAAGACAACTGGATAGCAGCACTGGAATGGATGGATAGCCTGGGGGTGCGGTTGGTAAACTGCTCGCTGGGATACACTTCTGGGTTTGATGACCCAGAGGAAAACTACCGGCCTGAGGAAATGGATGGCCGTACCAAAATAGCTAAGGCAGTGCAGCTGGCTGCCGAAGAGAAAGGGATGATCCTTGTGATATCGCAAGGCAATGAGGGCAATGACCTGAGCTGGCAATACCTGAGTACCCCGGCCGAAGCCCCTGGCGTGATTTCCGTAGGGGCCACCAATTATCGGGTGTGGACCCGCGCCGGGTATAGTGGGGTAGGGCCCTACTTTCTGGATTTTGTGAAACCAGATGTGTCCGTTTTTTCTACTTCGGGCACCTCCTTTTCAGCCCCGGTCATTACCGGGCTGGTAGCCGGAATGCTGCAGCAAGACAGCACACTTACGCCCAAGCAGGTGCAAGTTTACCTTCAGGCTAGTAGCCATACGGCCGCCCTGCCCAACAACTTTGTGGGCTATGGCGTACCCGACTGCAGCCGACTGCTGGACATTATGAAGCTACCGGTGGACTCTATTGAGTGGCCAGCGTGTACCCCCGTGAAGTGGGAAGGGGAGGTAGAGAATGAATTTCAGTTGGTGCTGGCAGACTATGGTTTTTATGGAAAATACCCGCTAGCCCGCTACCACATAAAAGCCGACCGGCGTACTATAGTTACGGAAAGAGCTTATCTGCCTGGGATGCTCACGGAGCCATTCCCTATCACCCGAAGCAAGTCGGAAGTAGCCTATTCTGCCCTCATAGACCATAAGGGTACTTGTGCCATCATTACCTGGCCAACAGTTGTTGAGGAATCAGACCCTGATCCGGAAAGAGATTAACGCTACTTGCGCTGGTATTTCCGGACCAGGTAAAACTTGTATCCGGCGTAGCCAATCAAGGCTATTCCTAGCCCCCACCGCTGCCAGGCGGGTAGGGAAAGGTATTGGGGTCCGAAGAGCAGAACCATGATGCCGAGGAGGGCGAAGACGATGCCTTTGAATAATTCGTAGAATGCTTGCAGCCTCACAATAGGGATGGTCTTTTCAGGAGGAATGGCTGAGATGGTCTCTGCCTTACCCAATGCTTCTTTCCTCAAACATAAGGTTCTGTGGTTTTCCAGCCCGTATCTAGTTGAATAATATTTCCTGGCAGTTGTTTCCAAAATAGGGGAGGGAGGACAGGGCGATTGGGTGTGAAGCAATCTGAGAATTAATTGACCAAGTTTACTGCCCTTTGTGCTTGTCGGTAAGCGTTGGGTCGCTCTTTCATGCAATGTTTCTATCTTGGGTTGGCTAAGCGCGACTTTTTTACTTGCTGCATATCAACCCCGGATGAATCCGGGGCCTACAATCCATCGTCGCGCTGCGACTTTCTATGTGTTGTGTAACCTTACCAAGCGGGATGACGTCCCATTGGGCTAGTACGGGTCCGACCGCTATCTGCGTTGTGAAGATAGCGGACTAGGCGTCCCCGTCGGACCCAATTTCTGTAGTAAGCTGAATTTCAGTCAATTACAAAAGCATGTCATTGCTAAAAACTAAAGTCCATCCCCAGAGGTCATCCTGAACGAAAGTGAAGGATCTCGGTTGGAAGATGCTAATTAGTTGCATACTGCCAATATACAGGTAGTTATCTGTGATTTGGTGAGTGCTCAACTCGTTCACGCCTTTGGCTTCGGTACTTTAGCCGACCTCAACTATTTTATGAAAATCTCTGTTTGCTTTGAGCCTTCTCAGTGATCTCAGTGTTCCCCATTTTCCGCAGACAGACCAGTTTTCACATCTATAGAGGCTTGACCCTCTCTTTATGCAGAGGAAGGTTTTGGACGCAATTGTCCAGGGAGGAAGGGCGCGAGAATAACTTAATAGTTATAATGCGATTCCCTTGCTCTGTATTTTTATTCAATCAATCGGCAGATTGTGTTTAACCTTGGGTATGTTGATAACTAACTGACAATTAATGGATTGAATTGGATTCAAAATTGGTATGTTGGGTAACAATTCGCTGGTTCACTATTCGATAGTATTAACTGCTTTGGGCATTCACCAATTGTCAGAAACTAA
>JBCBHI010000772.1:0-3108 GCA_038525885.1 Bacteroidota bacterium | reverse complement strand
GGGAGGTGGAATCCTATCAGGTGATCAATGAGGCGCAGCATCAGGGCTGTTAGTAGTATGGCGATGCCCGTGAGACTGTAGACATAGCCAATGCGGCGATGAACGGCCGCTCGTATGTAAATCACTAGGCCTGCCAGGATAACGGCGGCTAGAAACAGCAGGTAATAGCTATGCAATAAGGGAAAAACCGTGGTGGGTAAGATGACCACAAAGCCCATAAAGACCCAGGCGGTTAACATTATCAGTCGCACCCCAATTTTGGGGGTATCGAAGGGGTATAGCGACTGGGTATACTTCACGATGAGGATGGTAGTAAGGTAGATCGCGAAGTATTCTACCCGAATGGCTAGCCACCAGGGGTAGAAGGGAATAAGGCCGTGCAGCACGTAGTTGCCACTGCCAATGATATAGTAGCTGAACACCAGGCAGAATACGGAGAAATAGAGGATGGAGGCCTGATGCCGCCCAAACAGATACAAACCCAGGAAAAAGAGACCGCCCATAATGAGGGCTCCGGTGAGCATCATATCGAATAGCGTAAGCAGATTGAACCAGCGCAGTAGGGGTTCTCGCTTACCCAACACCAGGGCATCTACCGTACCCCCACGTGAATGCACAAAGTTGGCTACTTGCAGTATGAGTTCGGTGGTATCAGAAATAATACTCCGGTCCAGTGGTACGGTAACCGGATGCCAGAAAGGGCGTGAGGATTCAGCATTGGGGCCCACGTCACCGTTTTGACTTACCAGTTGCCCGTTTACATACATGCGAAAGCTGTTGTAGACGGAAGGGGTATAAAGCGCGTAGTCCAAAGTAGGGTCTAACACTACCTGCATACGGTAGGTAGCAAAGCCTGCTGCTGGCAAAGGCTCTCCGGTGGGCGAAGTAAGGTCCGTCCATAGACTGGGAAAAGCCGCATAAGTGATGGGCCGGGTGGAATCTGCTCCGGGTGGAATCAGTTGCTCCCAGTAAAACTCCCAGTCTCCTTCCAGGGTTATCTGATCTTCTTCTGCCAAGGCTTCCCTTACATCCCAGATAACCGGGGAGGTTGGGGGTTGTGCGTAGGTAGTCAAAGCACACCCAACTAGGAGCAATAGCAGACAATACTTCAATTCGTAAAATCAGTTATACCGGTCAGTGATGAAAGATAAGGCATTGGTATATGGCGAACAACCGAACACAGGAAGGTATTGTGTAAGATTATACTACAACAAATAGACATAAATAATGATGAACGCCAGGAATAGCTAAGCCCGTGAAATACCAGTATCTTTGATAACACGCAATCATGGTCACGAGGTGAATTACGAAAGGTCCATTGTCCAATTTTCTCATGCCAATGGTTTTCCCGCAAAGACCTACGAATATCTCTTTGACCAAATTCCCGAGGCAGACTTTCGGTATCTCAACCGGATAGGGCACGGGCAGATTCCTTTCGAACAAGATTTCAATAACCTGGCCACGGAGCTTATTGTTACCGTGGCTGAATATGGCCGGCCAGTAATTGGTATGGGTCATAGCCTGGGTGGTGTCATCACCATTCTGGCCGCTGCCCGCAGGCCAGACCTCTTCGAGCAGGTTATATTGTTGGACCCTCCCTTTTTCAGTGGGTGGAAACGCCTGATCATCAAAGGAATCCAGTATCTAGGCTATGGGGACAAACTGGGCCCTACCGAGAAGGCTCTGGTGCGGAGAACCCATTTTGCTAGCCGGGAAGACGCCCTGGCGTACTGGTCGGGTAAGCGGTTTTTTCAGCAATTTCACCCGAAAACCTTCCGTAGTTATGTGGAACACGGGCTCACCTATACGGACGAAGGGCTGGAACTAGCCATTTCACGAGAGTTTGAGGTATCGGTATTTAGAACTATCCAAACTGAAAAGCCTTCGGGCTTCAAGCAATTGAAGGGGGCCCTTTTGTTTGGCGACCATAGTGATTTGTTTTGGAAGTCGGACGCCCGCTGGTGGCGCAAGGCGGCCCCGGAAATGCAGCTTATTGGCATACCCGGTGGCCATTTGTTTCCGCTGGAGCAGCCAGACGAGACCGTGAAGATATTGCGAGAATTGCTCTAACCACTGCTGGTGGTATCTTGCGCTCGCAAACTACCCCTATGAACATCACCTTCATTGACCGCCAATCAGGTAAGGAACACACCGAATCTCCTCCAGGAGAAGGCTTTCTTAAGTTTCTGTACCACCAACCCTTAGGCGAGTTGGCTTTGCAAGTATTGGTAAAGCGGAAGGCTCTTTCTGCTTTGTACGGTAGGCTAATGGATGGGAAACGTTCTGCGCAAAGGATAGGACCCTTTGTGCAAGAATATAACATCGACTTGAACGAAGCCGTGAAGAGTCTGGAGCAATTCACTTCGTTCAATGATTTCTTCTACCGGACCTTGAAACCTGAGGCCAGGCCGATGGGTGAGGGATTAGTATCCCCTGGAGATGGCAAGCTTTTGGCTTTTGAATCGCCAGAGCAGGTAGGGGAATTCTTTGTGAAGGGGAGTAAGTTCACCCTCACTCGGTTTTTGCAAGATGAGGCGCTAGCCAGTCAGTTTGCGGACGGTCCGCTCTTGATCCTCCGTCTAGCACCCAACGATTACCATCGGTTCCACTTTCCGTTTGCTGGGGTGCCAGAAGCCATGCACCCCATTCGGGGTTGGTACTATTCGGTATCGCCTTACGCCGTAATGCCCAATTTTGGCCGGGTGTTCTGCGAAAACAAACGGGCCTACACGCTACTAAGAACGGAAGACCGGGGAAACATCCTGTTGGCTCCGGTTGGGGCCACCATGGTAGGAAGCATCCTGACCACCTACACGCCCGGCCAGGCCATAGCCAAAGGTGCCGAAATGGGATATTTTGCTTTCGGGGGGTCCACCATTGTGATGAATTTGCAAGCAGGCCAATTCCAGATTGACGAGGATTTGCTCGCAAATACCCGACAGGGCAAAGAAACCTTTGTGAAGATGGGGGAGAAGATAGGCCAATAAAAAACCGCACTCCACTTGGCTAAGGCCGGAATTTAAGAATGGGACCCAGACATCGTTTCAGGCTGAAAAGGCTCCCGGGGGCCAAGTAGGTTTGCTTGCGGGTCAGTTGAAGCAGCTTGGC
>JBCBHI010000771.1:0-3106 GCA_038525885.1 Bacteroidota bacterium | reverse complement strand
CTAGCTCGTGCCCTCCAGTACTGCGTGCGTATTGCAGCACCTTACCGTACAGTAAGCCCTGCACACCAGGCATTAGGTTCACGGAGGGGGCATAGTGCACCGGGTAGCGTTCGGCGTGCTTTTCAGGATCAAGCCCTATCTGCACTACCGTCTCCCAAAGGCCTTCTACATAGTCATGCAGTACCGGGGGGCACGAACTAGCAGAGGTACAGGTGTTCTCGCCAGAAGGTGGCGATAGCGAACCGTCCTCTCGCACCTTATACGCTCGGTTGTCTACGTTCGTGGCCGGAGGGTTAGCCTCCGCCGTGTTTCGCCCCGAGGTGAACGACGAAGTGGTGATCGGCTTCATCAGTGGAGATCCACGATTTCCCTTAGTGCTGGGTGCCCTGCACAACAAGGATGCCTTGCCTGCCTGGCCGCTGCAAGAGAAGGAAGGGAAGCTACAGCAGCTACAACGGGGCATACGGGTACAGAAGCCTGGCGGGGAGTGGAAGATCCTGTTCGATGAAGAAGCGGACAAGCTAGAGGTAAGTTCCCAGGAGTTCAAAATTGCCCTCGAAGACGGGAACCAGAAACTCACCCTGAGTGATCAGGCGGATAAGAATCAGATTGTATTCAGCCAGAGCGGTATCCTCATCCAGTCCGATAAGGCCATCACCCTACAGATAAAAGAGGGGAATAAGCTAGGTAGTACGGTGACGCTAGATAAGAACCTGAAGCTGGCTACTGACAAAGGCAATGTGGTCATGGAAGGAAAAGAGATTGTGCAGAAAGCGAAAACGGGCCTGAGCTCCAAAGCCACTACCATCAAATTCAACTAGAAAGCTATGTCAAGACCTATCACAACGGTTTCCGATTTATATACCAACCCGCAGCTACAGGGGGCACCGTCCCCTATAGCAGTGACCCCAGGGGCTACGCATATGCATATTGATACCCTGCCGGTTTTGACGGTCAATGACCAAATATTACCCTACAACGATCAGGCCTTGCCGATCCCCAATGGGGTGTTCTATAACGACAATCCTGTGGTATTGCCCCAAGGCCCTACCGCAAGTGGTGGACTCATTCTCGGCCCCAATCGCAAACCCAGTGTGTTTCTCTAAGCTATGGAAGAAGTAGACATCATCGGTAGTGGCTGGACATTCCCTCCGGCATTTGACAAACCGGCTGCAGGAGTTGTGCTGTCTCACGGAGTGGCCAATGTGACCGAGAGCCTGGGCATCATTGTGAATACCCGACTGGGTGAGCGAATTCTGCGACCTGAATTTGGGTCTGAAACACACGAGTTGGTGTTCAAACCTTTCAACGCCAACATGCGCACCTACCTGCAAGAAAGTCTGAGAAACGCAGTGGAGGAGCACGAACCCCGGGTTACCGTAGAGTCGGTAGCCATTACCCAACCCAACCCGTTGGAGGGCCGGATTGAAATTGCCATTGCCTTTACGGTGATTTCCACCAACGAATCGGAAAACTTGGTTTTACCCTATTATCTCCCTGACCTGGCATGACCTCAACCCGTGGAACTTTGATTTCGAACCCCCTCCAGCGGGACGGTACACACCAGTTCCAACGTTTGGCACAAGCGCTGGAAGAGGACTATGTAAAAATAGAGGACCGAAGCGAGCAGGAGCTACTCAGCTACGCAGCCCGGTTGGCTAAGCACATACAATATTACAATGCAGAGAACGTGCCGGACGGCGATTGGTCGGTGTTCTTTGAAGCGGAGGATGCGCAGCCCCAAAAGGCCCTTTTTTTGGGTTTTGTAAAACTGCTGTCCTTACTGCAAGAGTTTGCCAACGGGCTTACCCGCCGCCATCTGGACTACTACTATGAGCAGGTACTACAGCTGGTAAAAGAGGAGGCAGACCCTGCCCAGGTACACGTGTTCTTTACCATAGCTACCGGGCTAAAGGAAAAATTCCTGGCCAAAGGAACGCTGCTCAATGCCGGGAAAGCCGAAGACGGCACGGCCTTGCTGTATGAGCTGGCCGAAGAAATAGTGGTCAATCAGGCCCATATTGTAGAGGTACGGTCCCAGTTTATGGAGTCGGAAGACTTTGGGCGGCGTGCCTTTGCCAATGCCAACGCTCGTGTACCGCACAATGCTGATGAGCCTGGTCCGTTTTGGAGCCTGTTTGGGGAGACGCAGCTGAAACCGACTGCTCAGGGTATCGGCTTTCAGGATGTATTCAAGCCACAGCAGGAGCGCACCATGGCTGACGCTGAGATGGGTTTTGCCTTAGCTTCTCCGTTGCTCACCCTCCGCGAGGGGAAACGTACCCTCGTGCTGGTCATCATTGTAGACTCTGAGGATCAAAGACTGCCTAGCGGCCCGGGTACCTTCGATGAGTTATTCCGGGTGCAGTTCGATTGCCTGCTAACGGGTGACAAAGGCTGGGTGAAGCTTCAGAATTCGGTAGACAAGGCCGGACAAGAGATTGTGCGGGTAAAGGCCAGTAAGGTATCCGCCGGCGAATCCATCAATATTCGGCTTGAGCTTACCCTGATCCCTACGGATGCTCCTATAGTACCCTACGATGCCGCCCTGCATGCTGGCAACTATGACACCGAGCACCCGGTGCTAAAAGTGGTCTTCTGTCACTCCGAAGAGGAGGCTCCGGAGATTCCCTTTGGGTATGCCGCTTGGAAAGACCTGAAGGTGAGTGGTATGGAACTACATGCCGACGTGCAAGGGGTAAAGAATCTACTGGTCCAAAATGATATTGGCAGTATAGAACCTTCCAAGCCCTTTCGGCCTTTTGGCTTGCAGCCCGTCATCGGTAGCCACTGTTATATCGGGCACCCCGAAGTATTTCGGCAGCCGCTGGCATCTCTGGACCTCACACTGATCTGGAAGGATGCGCCCACCGACCTGAAAGCGTATTACAAGGACTACGCAAGTGTGACCAACGAGTCGTTTACGGCCAACGTGGCGGTGCTTGAGGATTTTCAGTGGGAATTGCTCACGGAGAATGCACCTAAGCCCATTTTTGATGGGAGTGGCAAGTCGGAAGTAAGCTTGGCACTAGTGTCCGATAATTTGGGCAGCATAAGCCGAAAAAGTGAAACCATCGGTGAGCAAGAGTGGAGTTTTGAAGTGCCC
>JBCBHI010000770.1:0-3113 GCA_038525885.1 Bacteroidota bacterium | reverse complement strand
GCGTATTGCCTCGCATTTTGCCGAAAATACGCGGCGTGTTCCGGAGATTGTGCGGCCAGAAGATCTCCTAGATGTAGAACTACCCGGCTCCACAATCTCACGTCAAACCAGACATGGGGATCTATCGCTTTCCCAATGGCATCTCCGCTCAGCAAAAACGTAGAGTCCAAAATTTCTGCAGCTGCAAAAACTGGTTTGGTCCTTTGGAGGCGACCGAACACTTCACCCATTTTTCCTTCCAGGTAGAGGCCATTGTAGATGATGAGGTCGGCCCGGTTGAGTTGAGTAAGGTCTCCTTGGGTGGCCTTGTATAAATGGGGGTCTACCCCAGGCCCCATGAGTGAAACGACCTCAGCCGAATCCCCAACAATATTACTCACCGCATCACCTAGCATGCCCGTGGTGGTAACTACTTTGAGTCGGTCAATAGATTCTTGGGAACTATCCGAGCAACTGAAAAATAGGAGAGCCCAAAATGGAAGGGATGTTATGTAAAGGAGGATACTATTTTTCATAGCTCAGTGATCATTAGATTTTTGGCCACTTGCTCTGAGATAAAGAGCTGTCGATCATCATCGATCCGAAGTTCTAAGGACCCATCAAATTCTATTCTCTCGGTGATCTCAATTTTTGCGCCGATGTAGAGACCTACCTTATCTAGGTATTGTAAGAATACAGGTGAAGAGTCATCCACTGCTACCATGGTGCCGGCACCATGTACGGGAAGAACTGAGAGGGCTACCCTGGGTTTGGTGACAAACTCTCCGTGTTCGTCAGGAATAGGATCACCATGCGGATCCACTTTCGGGTATCCCAAAAACTCATCGAGGCGCCGGATGAGTAGGGGAGACTTAATGTGTTCTAATTGCTCTGCTACCTCATGGACCTCGTCCCAGTTGAATTTTAACTGCTCCACCAGAAACACTTCCCAAAGTCGGTGCTTGCGGATCACCATGAGTGCCGCTTTCTTACCGGACTCGGTAATGCGAACTCCTTGATATCGCTGATAATCGATCACCGCTTTCTGCCCCAACTTCTTCAGCATGTCACTGACCGAGGCTGCCTTGGTATTTAGCATTTCGGCAATGCCGTTGGTGGAGACAGTAGTGCTACCGTCTTGCGATAGGTGGTAGATCGCCTTCAAATAATTCTCTTCTGCAAAACTGAGTTCCATTCAAGCATTTGATTTTACCCAAAGCTAAGCAATTTTCAGGCTAATCTAAAAATATATTTATAATCTTATCAAAACTGACATTGTGGCACAATTTTACTCCTAGATCCACGAAAGCCCAAGCAGTCCAATAATTAAGTTAGACAAGGCTAAAAACACCCATAAACAAAATCTATAACCTAAAGATCAATGCAACAATTTTGTTCTAGTTTCAGTAGGGTGCTGCTACAAAAATTAGCAATCTAAAAAGGGGGGATTCGAATAACTGTTAATTATTTGATATTGTGATAGTTAGGCTGTATTAGCTTGTTGATTACTTTAATTAGTTTTGGCTCATCATATTGGCTCCAAAAGGCCTCTTTAGGAGCTCCATGTGGGTAAAAACCTCCTTCTAGAAGTTTTTTGATGGCACCTTCTTGGTTATCGTTGGCAAAATCGACCGGGATTGCTGCCTTAAAAGGCTTACAGTACTGGATCCAGTAGGGGAGAGGGCTGATTAGAATGGGGAGCTGGTGGGCTAGATACTCGAAAATCCTAGTTGGAAGCTTGTTTTCGGTGGCTATATGCCTTGGGTAGGGGATTATTCCAGCATCTGCTTGGGTAATAGCGCTAACTATCACTTCATGTGGAACAAATGAGTCTCCACCAATCAATGAAAAGCGATTGTTACCTGATATTTCACTTAATAAATTTTCTAAAAACTCCTTATTAGGTGCATAACCCACAATATTAAGATGAATATCGATACCCTTGCTAATATTTTTGACAAGCCTAATGGCATCAAGAGTTCCATAATGTTCAGCCAGGGTACCTGTCAGAACTAGGGTTACCCCTCTCTTTATGCTAAATATATTAGCTTTATTAGCTATTGTTGGACTGAAAGTGTTCTGTAGTACGGTATAGTTGGGTTTGTAGAAAGTGAATTCTTGCTGGTATCCTTGTTCTGCCAGGAAATAGTGGTGAAAGAAGGGCTTGGTGACCCATTCTTTCAGACGCACGGATATAGCTAGTGGGTATCTGAGTAGGGTAGGGTAGGTTTTGGTATATGCGATATTACGATAGTAGTTCTCTTGTACATCGTACACTATTTTTGCGCCAAAGATTATTTTGTATAGACTCGTAACTATCAGTAATTCATGGGTATTAACTATGATAAGTTCGGGTTTTAGTTGAATGCATTTCCTCAGGAACCTGAAAGGGACTAAAAAACGCCTTAAAGATAGCCTGGAGAAGTGTGGATAAGTGTGAAAGGTGATCCCCGAGATTGTGGGTAGTTTTTTTACAGGAAAGCCTATGATATGTAGGTCATATTTGCTTGCTTGGCTCAACGATACACCCATACGGTATAATGCCCGTGGGTCGGTTATCGGTTTTAAAACAGAACCAATGATAATTCGAGGTTTCGTAACTGTTCGTGATCTCGTCAAACTTTTAGAAGGTATCCATCCGCTATGGAATTGCGTGAATTTATTGAGAAAGCCTGGGATGATCGAAGTGTACTCAAGGAAAAAGAGTACGAAATAGCCATCAAAACCATTATTGAAGAATTAGATAGGGGGGATAAGCGGGTTGCAGAACCTACTGAGGACGGTTCTTGGATGGTACATGAATGGATAAAAAAGGCGGTTATCCTCTACTTCCCTCTCATGAAAATGCATCGCATTGAGGTGGGGCCTTTTGAGTTTCATGACAAAATGCGACTGAAAACCGGATATGCTAATGCAGGGGTGCGGGTAGTACCTCATGCCATTGCAAGGTACGGTGCTCATATTGCTAAAAATGTTGTCATGATGCCCTCTTACGTGAATATAGGTTCTTACGTAGACGAAGGCACCATGGTGGATACCTGGGCTACTGTAGGAAGCTGTGCACAAATTGGCAAAAATGTCCATTTGAGTGGTGGAGTAGGTATTGGAGGAGTATTGGAGCCTGTACAAGCCGC
>JBCBHI010000769.1:0-3123 GCA_038525885.1 Bacteroidota bacterium | reverse complement strand
ATTGGACTTGACAAGTCCAATGCCTGGGGTACCTGTTTGAGAGGGAATGCCTTGCCAAAATTGTCTTCCTGGCCAAAGTAGTTTGTGCGACTACCTGTGGCTATCACCAGGTAATCATAGCGAAGCTGACCAAGGGAGGTTTCTAGAATTCTTTCTTCATGCTGGATGCAGTCTACGTTGGCCAGGCGGAAATAAAAGTCCTTGGTAGATTGCATCATCCTCCTCAGGGGACCGGCAATGCTGTCAGGCTCAAGGCCTGCTGTGGCTACTTGGTACAGCAGAGGCTGAAACGTGTGATAATTATGTCGGTCCAATAGAACCACCTGGAATCCCTTTCCTCGGAGACTTTTGGCTAGCTGAACTCCACCAAACCCACCTCCTACAATCACCAATCTTGGTTGATCAGAGGTGGGAATATTCAGTACATTAAAGGAGGGGTTATCTGGGAGTGTGGGAGTTGTTTCCATACGGTTAAATTTCAGCTGAAAATGGAGAATATTTCTGTGAAAAAGGCCTTTTTCAATACAACAATTTTTCCTTGAAAAAGTGCAATATGCTTCTGTTGGGGCAACCATTTTTCTTTGCTCATTTTGGCTTTTGCCCAATGTTTATTGCGGCAGCCGTCCTTCTTCGATACAAGGTTTTGCTAGATGATTTTCTTTCATAATCGCCCATTCTAGGCGCTCAGGGTGGATTTTGTTACGAATTACTCCTTTTTGTTCTTTTCTTATCAAAATCTTACCTCAATATCACATGTTGAGCGTGATTTGCCAATTTTTTAGCGTCAACAAAGAATATAATTTTGCGTAAACATTATCGAACAACAGAAACAAAAGAATCTTTCGGGTCAAAACTTTACGCTCATGAACTTTTTCGCCACCATTCTCGCTTTCGCATTCATAGGTCAAGGATCTACAGTTGAAAGCATCGTTCCGGAAGGAATGGACTACAACGAGTACTTAAGTGTACAATTTCACAGTGAAGAAATTTTGGATGTGACTTCATTGACAAATCCAGAAGATCGTGTGGTTATCTACAACGCTGCTGGCGAGCTAGTAGCTGAAGGTGACGTAGCCTTCATTGGCGACATTGTAGATACGCAAGACCAGGAATTGTTTGAACTGGTAAACAAAAGTGATTACATGATGGGTTTGGGCAATACCCGAATCTATCAACTCAATAAATAAGGTATTTATAAGGTTAAATGGTCATACTTATGAGCAAACCCCAGTGCTTTTGGCGCTGGGGTTTGTTGTTTTACCGCAATATCCCTTCCCATAAGTAGGGAGTCCCCTTTCCGCAGATTATTTTTGCCCCGTGCATTTATCCTACCTTACAGAAGAGGCCTTGACCTCTTTCATTACCACCGCCCTGCAAGAGGATGTAGGAGATGGGGATCATACCACGCTTGCTTCTATTCCTGCAGAAGCGAAGGAAACTGCCGAAATTGTTCTGAAAGACAGTGGGGTAGTGGCCGGAGTAGAAATGGCTAAGCGGATTTTTCTTCAGGTAAGCCAGGAGCTATCAGTGACTACCCTAGTAGAAGAAGGAGCTTGGGTGGTAACAGGTACTGTAGTTATGAGGGTTTCTGGGCCAGCTCGGGCCATCCTTACGGCAGAACGGCTAGTTCTGAATTGTATGCAACGCATGAGTGGTATCGCCACCTATACGCGTCAGCTTACCGATTTGATCCAGGGTACTCACGCTAAATTGCTAGATACCAGAAAAACCACCCCCAATTTCAGAATTTGCGAAAAGTGGGCGGTTGCCATTGGTGGGGGAGTAAACCACCGGTATGGCCTGTGGGACATGATATTGCTTAAGGATAACCATGTGGATTATGCTGGTAGTATCACGGAGGCCGTTCGGGCCACTCAAAAGTACCTACAGGATGAAGGAAAGGACCTAAAAATTGAGGTAGAAACCCGGACCCTTCAAGAAGTACAAGAGGCTCTTGAGGTAGGTGGTGTATTTAGGATCATGCTAGACAATATGCAGCCAGATACCATGCGCCAGGCTATTATTCTTATCGATGGTAAGGCGCAGACCGAGGCATCTGGGGGGATCAATGAAAGGACAATTCGTGTCGTGGCCGAAACAGGGGTAGATTATATCTCAGTGGGAGCTCTCACTCACTCCTTCAAAAGTCTTGACTTGTCTCTCAAGGCTGTAAAATCATAAGGGAATTTGTTGTGTTGAAATTGATATGAACGTAAAAACTAAAAAGTATAAACTCGAGACCAAGACCTATGTGCGAATCGGCATGATGGGAGTTGTTAGGAAACAATGGTGGGTAGGCCTGATTGTGCTGGCCTTGTGTAGTATGACTTTCCTGCTTCCTTCTATCTGGTGGGTTATCGGTACCCTCATAGCCTTGGTTTTGTACTTGCTTTTCTGGCTTATCCAGTTTTATGGCTTGCCTCAACTAGAGCAGAATAAGTTTTTGTTCGAAAGGCTGAGTTATGAAATCAATAGCAAGCAAATCCTTATGAAACTAAATCCTCGCCAGGGCATGCCCATTGGTTGGGACAAAATAAAGCGTGCCCGGGTAACTGGTGATGATATCACCCTTTACCTTTCCAAGGTTCAGGTTATTCATCTTCCCAAGAAGATCTTTAATACTGATAACGAGCGGAAGTTTGTAGAGTCTATTCTACGGCGCAAGGGCTATCTAAAGGCAAATGAAGAAGCTGTAGCTACAGCTAAGAAATAACCGTACGGAAACGTAGAGTAAGAAAGGTGCGTTAGAGTTAATACTAACGCACCTTTTTTATGTCCCTTTCTCAATTGCGCCGATGGATCAAGGTCGGCGGTATCCTGCTAAGTTTCGTTCTACTGTTTGTGGGTATAGGCTATGTAGTGCAAGTGTATGCCTGGGCTTCTGCCATCCATCCTATCGTTGGATACACCTTTACCACGCTTTTTGCTCTAGTTCTTGGCGCTCTGTTATTAGCTCCATGGGTGATCTTTTTCCGCCTGCCCCAGGCGCTTAGGTTGCCAAAAACCGAGGATGAGTTCCCTGAATATCAAAAGCAATTACGGAAGCGATTATCCCGTAATCCTCATTTACTTCAATCGGAGTTTGATATGGAATCCCTTGGTTCTGAAGAGGGGCTCCAAAAT
>JBCBHI010000768.1:0-3125 GCA_038525885.1 Bacteroidota bacterium | reverse complement strand
CTCGATAAGTACCTCCAGGAAATTGGTAAGGTAGATCTGTTGACTCCTGATGAAGAGGTAGAATTGGCTTTGGTCAATTTCTCAAGGGCAACTTGATCACCTTCGCGAATCCGCTTTGCCAATTCTACCTCTTCATCAGGAGTCAACAGATCTACCTTACCAATTTCCTGGAGGTACTTATCGAGAGATTGGCTTTCCCGATTAGTAATCTGTTTTGAAATTTTTAGTTGTCTCATTCAGTCAACCGAATTATTACTCGTATGGAAGTACCAAAAGATAACGGAGGGACTGTGCATACAGTTCCACCGTTATGTAAGAAAAATGAAATTTCCGATAAATTCAACTAACCCCATATACGGAGGGGATTAGAGATTCGGTTTTCTTTCGGGTCGTGGAAGTAGGGCTTTGCGAGATAAGCGGTATTTGCCCGTTTTCTTGTCGATATCAATCAACTTCACGGTCACTTCCTCACCTACCTTCATTACACCCTCCATGGTCTCCACACGCTCCCATTTAATCTCCGAAATATGCAATAAACCATCACGATTTGGCATAAACTCGATGAAAGCTCCGAAAGGCATGATGCTTTTCACCTTGCCGGTGTAGCTCTCTCCTACCTCAGGCATAGAAGCAATTGCTTTCACCCGGTTTACCGCGTTATCCATATCGGTTTTGTTCACCGCAAAGATATTCACTGTACCGTGGGTCTCTGTTTCTTCAATAACGACGGTAGTATTGGTTTCCTTTTGAATCTCCTGAACAATTTTTCCGCCAGGGCCAATTACTGCGCCAATCATGTCCTTCTCAATCTTAACTACTACCGAGCGAGGAGCATGCTCTTTAAGGTCGCCACGAGGCGCGCTGATGGCCTCATTCATTTTCTCAAGGATATGCATCCGTCCTTGTTTGGACTGCTCTAAGGCTTGCGAAAGCACTTCATAAGAAAGGCCATCTACCTTGATATCCATTTGAGTCGCGGTAAGTCCTTTTGCGGTACCCGCCACTTTAAAGTCCATATCACCCAGGTGATCCTCATCACCCAAAATGTCTGAAAGAACAGCAAACTTGCCCGTCTCAGCGTCAGATATCATCCCCATGGCGATACCCGAAACGGAACCACTAGTTGGTAAACCAGCGTCCATAAGCGCCATAGAACCGGCACATACGGTAGCCATAGAAGAGGAACCGTTGGACTCCAGGATATCAGAAACCACGCGGATGGTATACGGATTGTCCTCATCGGCAGGAATTACCTGCTTGAGTGCACGCATAGCCAAGTTACCATGACCTACCTCACGACGACCTGGTCCACGGTTAGGTCTTACTTCACCGGTAGAAAACCCAGGGAAGTTATAGTGCAAAATGAATTTGTTGGTGCCCTGCTTAAGCGCACTGTCAATCATTTGCTCGTCCAGTTTGGTACCCAAGGTAACCGTAGTAAGCGATTGGGTTTCGCCCCGAGTAAACAGGGAAGAACCGTGAGCCATGGGCAGAAAATCAGCCTCACATGCGATAGGACGCACTTCGTCTAGCTGACGGCCATCCAAACGCACCCGCTCATCGAGGGTTAGGTTACGGGCAGCTTTCTTATGGATGCCCTTGAAGTACATTTTGGCAAGATCCAGGTCTTCTTCTGGCTCCTCACCCAAACCTTCAACCCACTCGTCGTATACCGCAGCAATGCTGCTAGAACGTTCTTTCTTATCGGCTACTTTACGGGCTACTACTTCGTAAACTTTATCGTAGAGTTCATCCTCAATACGCTTTTTGAGATCTTCATCGTGTACCTCATGAGAGTACTCGCGTTTTTCAGTAGCACCTACCATCTCTGCCAGCTCAATCTGAGCCTGACATTGTACCTTGATGGCTTCGTGAGCTACTTTAATGGCCTCCAGCATGGTTTCCTCAGAAACCTCTTTCATCTCCCCTTCTACCATGATCACGTTGTCCAAGGTAGCCGCCACGATCAATTCCAAATCAGCGGTTGCGGTAGCACTAGTGGTAGGGTTTACCACAAATTCGCCGTCGATACGCGCTACGCGAACTTCAGAAATAGGTCCGTTGAAAGGAATATCGGAAACGGCAAGGGCTGAAGATGCAGCCAAAGCAGCCAAGGCATCAGGCTGCTCGTCTTTATCCGCTGAAATCAGCTGGATCATTACTTGAGTGTCCGCATGGTAGTCACCAGGGAACATGGGGCGCAGTGCACGGTCTACCAAACGGCATACCAGCACTTCGTAATCACTCAGTTTACCTTCTCGCTTCAAAAATCCACCGGGGATGCGTCCGGCAGAAGCAAATTTCTCTTGATAGTCTACAGATAAGGGTAGAAAGTCAGCACCTTCCAGGTGTTCAGTTTTGGAAACTACAGTGGCCAGGAGCATGGTATTACCCATGCGGATAACTACAGATCCATCTGCTTGACGGGCCAGTTTGCCAGTTTCAATCGTAATCTCACGACCGTCTTGCAGTTGGAAGGATTTACTTACAGCATTGAATTGCATAAATACGTTTACCTAATGGTGGTTAAATGAGATGGGTTTTGCCAAACCGGAGAGGGGGCTAAAATCCTAAGTGTGCGCATTGCAGTAAATATAGAAAGGAAATAATTCCGGGACTTAGGCAAAACGAAAAAAGGGAATCTTTCCGATTCCCTCCACTTTATTACTTTCTCAAATTGAGGTCGGCCAGCACCGCCCGATATCTTTCAATATCACGCTGCTGTAGATATCCCAATAATCGTTTACGTTTACCTACCAGCTTCAAAAGTCCTAAACGGCTTGCGTGATCTTTCTTGTTTTGCTTCAGATGCTCCGTCAAGTGACTAATACGGTATGTAAACAGGGCGATCTGAGACTCAGGCGAACCAGTATCGTTTTTCGATTTGTTGCGCCCGTGCTTTTCAAACAGTTCCTGTTTTTTCTCGGTGTACAAGTACATACAATAATTGTTTTTCTAAAACGAACTGCAAAAGTAGGATAATTGACAGCTAAAACCAATATCCCGCTTAGTATACCACTACTTTTTATTTGCCTTGGCGCAAGCCTAGGCTGGCCTTATGTACCGTCCAATGAAGGTAAATACCTTTGCAATGGCGCCTATCACCGGATTACTATCTGCATACA
>JBCBHI010000767.1:0-3125 GCA_038525885.1 Bacteroidota bacterium | reverse complement strand
CAATTCTATTTTGCATCCAAATCAGATGACTATTGTCATGTATTTATGCAAATTATGCTTTAATCATTCACTATATTCTACAAAAATTGAGCGCTTTCTGGACCTTACAACTATACAGCATAGGTGTATAATTTGAAAAAAAACAAGATTTACTAGGGGTAAAGGTCTATATTGTCATGTTTTGAGCTGAATGACCGGGAGATGTGCCGGAATTAAATATTGCGTTTGTTCACTTTTGTTATACAAATAATGAATATTTGTAATGCAATATTTCACTGTTCAGAATTACGGCAGAATGCTAGCCACTTAAACTTGAGATTGAGAGATTTCTCTAGCACGGTTTAGACTACAAAACTGTCTATCATTTATGGATATACAATATTGTAATCAGAATTTGAATATGCTAAACATGCATATACTAAAACCACGTCGCCAAAAGGAAGCGTTATGAGTGAGGTTCAAAAAGAGATAAATGCCCGCATTTTAGAATTCATTGAATTCAAAGGACTCAGTCTGCATCGCTTTGGTGAAATGGCAAGCTTTGCAAGCGGCGGATTGTCCAGAGCCATCAAGGAGAACCGCACGTTCTCCGTGGATAAACTCATGAAGATTTATGATGCTTTCCCTGAGCTCAATCCCACCTGGCTTTTGTTTGGTAAGGGCCGGATGATTGCCGAAGGTTTTGAACTGGTAGAAGCACCTGGCAAAGTGAAAACCTATGTTTTCAAAGCAGGGGAGGCCCGAGAAGACCCAAAGGATTATTCTGCAGCGGAAGACCGGATCAAAGAGTTGGAGAAAGAGGTAGTCATTCTGGAGGCGAAAAATGAGGCCTTGATGGAAGTACTGCGTGAAATGGGCTACATGGGGGTTCGGCCAAAGGATGATAAGAAGAAATAAAGCCACTGCTCGGGGTCGATTTGTACCTTTGACTTCATGTCCTCGCAAGCAGCCAACCACTCCATTCTAATAAAGCAGACTGCCCGCTCCCTGGGCTTCGATTTTTGCGGCATTGCCAAGGCAGAATACCTTGAGGAAGAGGCCCCCAAATTGGAAGCCTGGTTGCAAAAGGGTATGCAAGGGCAGATGGCCTACATGGCCAATCATTTCGACAAACGGCTAGACCCTACGCTGCTAGTGCCCGGTGCCAAATCGATAGTCAGCCTGGGGTACAATTACTTTCCCAACCCATCCATTCCTAAGGACAACACCTATCATATAGCACGCTACGCGTATGGGCAGGATTACCATCATGTGATAAAGGCCAAGCTAAGGCAGCTTGTAGAACTCCTGACTGAGCAAATAGGCCAAATAGAAGGCCGGGCCTTTGTGGATTCTGCTCCGGTAATGGAGCGCCAGTGGGCCCAAAAGGCGGGCAATGGCTGGATTGGAAAAAACAGTCTATTACTCAACCGCCAAGCAGGCAGCTATTTCTTTCTTGCTGAGCTTATCATCGATTTGGAATTAGAACCTGACGGCCCGATAAAGGACTATTGTGGTACCTGTACCCGCTGTATAGACGCCTGCCCTACGGATGCTATTCCTATGCCTTATGTGGTGGATGGTAGTAGATGCATCAGCTATCTAACGATAGAGCTCAAGGAAGCCATCCCCGAAGAATTTGCGGATAAAATGGAGGACTGGGTTTTTGGATGTGACATCTGCCAAGAAGTGTGCCCCTGGAACCGATTTGCAAAACCGCATGCAGAACCAGCCTTTGAACCCCACCCTGAATTGGGGGAGCTAACCTACAAGGATTGGGAAGAAATTACTCGCGAAACATTTCAGAAGATATTTAAGAAATCAGCCGTGAAAAGAACAAAGTATGAGGGCTTGGTGAGAAACATTTCGATGGCCGCCAAGGGCAAAAAATAACCCCTACCGTCTTCGATAGGGGGAATTGGTTTAATTGCTTTAAAGGGTGAAAAAACTTAACCAGGTAGCATTGAAAAGCATTTGTTAAGTGACGAGTTGTGGGTGTCACCGAATCGTTCATAGCACCAACTACGCAAAGCGTGAATTTCCTTAGGAATCAATGATTTGATTGCTTTGCGTAATTCCTTCTCGAATAGGGCCCGATCAAAACTTACCTTTTCGAGAATAGTTTTTGCGTACTCTAGCATAGATTTACCGTTTACAGGGCAATAGTGCCACTATCAAAGAACGAAGTATCACTGTCACAGTGAATACGTACTAATATAACAAAAAGTTCATTCATTTTGAAGGTCTGTTTATCTTTAAACGGGTGCAGACCAACGATATAAGACAAGCATGAACATGCTGAAAACGCTACGAATTGAGCGAATATTTCTACTAATCTTACTTTTAAGTGCAGGGGTAGTTTGTAGGGCTCAGAATATCCGAATAGAAATAGAACCCGAGGTTGTCCCTCTCAATCAGCCACTCAGAATCAGCATCATTGGGGAAAATCAAGCCATAGAATCCTACCAGGGGTTTCCTGAGATAGAAGGCTTCGTAAAGCGGGGTTCTACCAGCAGTACCTCCACGGTAATCAACAACGGCAGCATCTCCTACGAGCAGTCCATCTCTATGCGGTATTTGGCGCGCAGAGAGGGTACCTATCGCATCCCTGATTTTACTCTCACAGTGAATGGAAAGCAGTATTCGGTACAAGGCCGCTCGGTACAGGTGACCCCAGAGGCGGTGGCCAGCCGAAATAAGAACGACCCGTTTGGCAATAACATGGTGGACAATTTCCTGTATCCGGAGGACAACCGGCCCATGGAATATATTGAAGTGGATGATGATGCCTTCCTGGCAGTTACGCCCGACAAAAGAGAAATATATCAAGGGGAGGGTGTGAACGTTACGGTGACATTTTACCGTGGAGAAAACAGCCGGGCCCCTTTCGATTTCTATAAGCACAACGAGCAAATAGCCGCTATTAGAAAAGCCATTCGCCCGTCCAATGTATGGGAGGAGGATTTCCAAATCACCAACCACTATCCGCACCGGGTAGAAATCAACGGCAAACGGTATATCCAAACGAAGCTTTACCAGGCTACCTACTATCCGCTGACGCTGGACCCTATCGAGATTCCCGCAGTAGAGCTGGAAATGATCAAGTATAAGGTGGCCCGCAATCCACGTTTTTTAGCGCGGAACAA
>JBCBHI010000766.1:0-3125 GCA_038525885.1 Bacteroidota bacterium | reverse complement strand
CCCTCAACGCCCCTACAGGGTGCCCGCCAACGGCAGAGGCCCTGTTGTACGGGCTGCTTCAGCTCCAGAAGAAGATCAAGCGTACGGGAAAAACCACCCGCAATCTGTGTATGGCCGGTGGCTGCGCCCTCAACATCAAATGGAACAGCGCCATCCGCAATGCGGGTTTCATGGATGAGGTATACGTGCCTCCCTTCCCGAATGACTCGGGCAGTGCCCTGGGAATGGCCATCCTGGAGTATTACCGAAAAACCGGCAAGTGGGACATCGATTGGTCGGTATACAGCGGGCCCGCCATAGAAGTAGGTGATCTGCCTGCCGGATGGGAAGAAAAGGATTGCTCTCTCCAAGAACTAGCCCAACTGCTCCATGACACGCAAGAGCCGGTAGTCTTCCTGAACGGCAACGCAGAACTAGGGCCCCGCGCACTGGGCAACCGCAGCATCATAGGTGCCCCGGGTGAAGAGGGCATGAAGGGCATCTTGAACAAGATCAAACAACGGGAGGCTTACCGGCCGGTATCACCCATGTGCCTTGAGCATCGGGCACCCCAAATTTTCGAGCCCGGTTCGCCCGATCCGTTCATGCTTTTCGACCATCAAATACGGCCAGAATGGGAATCCAAAATCCGGGCAGTTCGTCACTTAGACAACAGCGCCCGCCTGCAAACCATATCGGAAAAACACAATTTTACGATTTTAGAATTATTGACCGAATACGAGAAAATCAGCGGTATTCCGGTGTTATGCAACACTTCTGCCAATTTCAAAGGCACCGGCTTCTTCCCTAACGTACAATCTGCCTTGGAGTGGAATGGGACCAGATTTGTATGGTCAAATGGGATATTGTATACCAAAAAGGCCTAACTTACCTGGCCTTGCGAAAAACTTAAAATCCACTTCTTAGATGAAACACGCACTAAAACTCGCGCTCCGGGGATTCGCCAAAAGAAAAAGTCTATTTTTCATTAACACTTTGGGCCTTGGAATCGCTGTTTTTTGTAGCCTCCTTATTCTTACCTATTCCTCTTTTGAGTTAAGCTTTGACAACTTTCATGAACAAGAGCATGTATACCGGGCAGAACTCAATGTGTTCTCTAACAGTGAGTTGATTGAGTCTACGGCCTTGGGCCCTCCCGCCATGGCCCCTACCGTCATGGAAGACCTACCCGAAGTCAACGGGTTCTTCAGAATATGTCCCGTGGGCAATGCCACCGTAACGGTAGGTGAGGAAGTCACTACCATCAACAAGTTCTACCTATCTGACGGTAGCTTCTTCGATGTCATGTCTTTTGAGCTCGAAGAGCAGATGAATGACTTCCTGGATGTACCCTACCAAATTGTACTTTCTAAGTCCGTAGCCGATCAGCTTTTCCCGGATAAAAGCGCCCTGGGAGAAGAGATTGAAATCAACTCTGAGACGGCTATGGGTACCTTCACTGTAACGGGTATCTACGCGGACCCTCCCACTAACTCGCACATGCAGCCTGCCGGCTTGGTCTCCAATGCTACCCTGCAAGAGTTGATCGGTACTAGTGTAGATGACATCTGGCGGATGAACTTTTTCTACACCTATTTGGTAACCGATGGCAACTCTAGCCCGGAAGAACTTGAGAAGAAAATAAATGACGTGGTTACGGCTAAGGGAAGCGAAAACCTCCGGCCTGGTACCGAGCTTGAATTCTTCCTGACTGCCATGGAAGACATTCACCTAAGCTCGGAGGTACAACACCAGCTTGAGGATTCTGATACCAATGCGAGTACCATCACTTTCCTATTGATCCTGGTGGTGTTTATCCTGGGTACGGCCTGGATCAACTACATGAACCTGTCTACGGCCTACTCCGTAGATCAGCTGCGTCAAGCAGCCATCAGTAAGCTGGTAGGAGCCGATAAGCGGGACATGATGCGGCAATACCTCTTCTCTACCGCCACCATCCACGTAATTGCGCTCATTTTGGGTATTGTATTGGCGGCCTTGGTGCTTCCTACCTTTGCTGACATCGTGAACAAGCCCCTCTCCTTCCGTCATTTGGTAGGCGATGGCTTGCTATTGCCAGCTTTCGCCTTGGTTTACTTAGCGGGCATTCCTCTTTCGGGTTTTTATCCTGCCAGTTTGCTTACCCGCGTACAGCCTATGGACATTGTGACTGGCGGCAAGGCAAACACTACTCCCGGGCTCAGCGTCAACTTCCGAAAAATACTGGTAGGTGTTCAGTTTGCCTTCTCACTTGGCATCCTCTTTTTCACCGTGGTACTTTTCAACCAACTCAATTACTTCCTGAACTACCAAACGGGACTGGAAATTGATAACATGCTGGTGGTCAAGGGGCCCATCAACAATTTGGATGCTTCTACCTATCAGGTATTCAAGTCCGAGATGGAAGCCAATTCCTCTGTAAATCACGTTATTTCCAGCACCACGATACCCGGAGAAGAGGTAGTGTGGAAAGCCTCGCTGAAATTCAACAACAGCAAGGAGGAATACACGGTGAGTGTAATGGGCGTCGACTTTGACTATCTGGAAACCTTTGGCCTGGAATTAGTCGCAGGTCGGTCCTTCTCGGTTGAGAATGCCAACGAAGAGAATAAGGTGATCATCAATCAGCGGGCCGCAGAAATTCTGGGCATTACCAACCCAGAGGATGCCATCAACATGCGGTTTAGCCGGGTTTCGTTTGACTCAGCTTTCTGGGATCTGCAGATCATCGGGGTGGTAGAGGATTTTAACCATGCCTCGCTGACACAGCAAATAGACCCTATGATTATTCGGTATTTACCCGTCAACTCTACCTACTTCGTTATCGACCCGGCAGGAGAGGACATGAAAGGGAATTGGACACCGTTTATTTCAGATGTCCGGGAGAAGTACGCCAGCGTATTTCCTGGAAACAGGTTTGAGTATTTCTTCCTGGAAGATTTTTACGAAGACAACTACAGTGATACCACTACTTCGGTAAAGATACTGTCCATGTTTACCATCTTTTCGGTGCTGGTCATCTTCATGGGAATCTTTGGCCTGAGTAGCTATTTGATGATGAGCCAACGTAAAAATGGTAAACATGGACAGTATCTTTACCGAAGTAGTGGTATCACTGTAGTTGTCTTCGTAAAAATCTTCCAGGA
>JBCBHI010000765.1:0-3140 GCA_038525885.1 Bacteroidota bacterium | reverse complement strand
GTTGTTCTGCATTATTGTGGGGCTCTTGGGGTATCTCTACTTACCCCAAGGTATAGTCCGGGAGGTATCCGTAGGGATGATCACCATGGGCCTGGGCATGTTCGGTTTCCTTAAAACGGGTTTGGAGATGTTCGAGCACCATCGGTTGGACAAGAACCCTGAAACAGAGCAAGGATGAATCGACGCTCTACTTTCGGCCTGTGGCTTATTAGCCTCAGCGTTACTGCTTGCCAATCCTCTACCTCGTATTTGGATACAGACTACCCCGGGCTTACCCCTAAGCCTTATGCGGAAGGCATCGTCAATATAGACGGCCGATTTCAGCAAAATATTACCATAAGCCCGGACGGTAGCGAGCATTATTTTACTCAAACTGACTCTGGGCAATGGCGCTATGAGCGCATCCTGCGGATCTCCCAAACCGCCGATGGCCATTGGAAACTAGATACCCCTCAGTTTGTGAAGGATTTCTCTTATGACAATGTGTGGTTCATTGGGGAACCCATGCTGAACCCCTCCGGTGATCGAATGCTTTTTGTTGCGGATTATCCACCCGCCCTGTACCAGGTCCAACGGACTCAGGAAGGGGAGTGGGGAAGCTTAAATCGGCTGCCCGTTAGCACCCCAAAAGCGGACTGGTATCCCACCTTCACTCAGGCTGACCAACTGTTTTTCACCCAAGGTGCCCTGCAACACTGCACGTTGCAGTCTGGCAATTGGGTTTGGCAGGATAGTCTTTCAATTCCTTTTACTGAAGATGAAATACGAGACCCGGTGGTAGATCCTAATGGAGAGTTTATTCTCTTCTCGGCGGAGGTGACCACCGGATATGGCTACACTGACCTATATATCACTACCCGTACCTCTAGTGGAGGGTGGAGTACACCTGTAAATATGGGGCCTGCGATAAATACTCCTGCCTTTGAGTTGGCCCCCTACCTATCACCTGATGGGAAGTACCTGTTTTTCTCCCGTAGAGACCAGTGGCAACATGCCACCTCCTCTAACATTTTCTGGGTAAGTACAGAACTGATTGATTCTTACTGGTGAATAGCATCAATACTTAAGAAGAGGCTAGAAACCAGTGCGCTGGAGTCTTGTAACCGATTCCACTACTGTTGCTCGTACAGCTCAATGTACCGTTGGTCCAGGGCGGCCGAATCCTGATACTGAACCCGTAAATCGGCCAACTGCCTTTCCAGCTGCAATACCGTTTCGGCGTATGCCGGATCGTCGTACAGGTTTTTCATCTCGTGAGGATCATTGATCCGGTCGTAGAGTTCCCACTCGTCTACATCATGGTAGAAGTGGATGAGTTTGTACTCCTGGGTCACAATGCCGTAGTGGCGTTTTACCATGTGTACCGCAGGGTATTCATAGTAGTGGTAGTATACCGCTTCTCTTTGCCATTGTTCCTCCTTGCCGTATAGCAGGGGCAAAAGGCTTTCTCCCTGCATGCCGCTTTCGTGTTCTATTTGGGCGGCATCCAGCAGGGTTTGGGCAAAATCCAAATTCTGTACCATCTGGTCTTCTACACTGCCCGCTTGCACTACCCCGGGCCACCGCATGAGCAGGGGCGTTCTGAAGGACTCCTCGTAGATAAACCGCTTGTCGAACCAGCCGTGCTCGCCCAGGTAGAAACCCTGATCCGAGGTGTATACCACCAAGGTGTTTTCGGCAAGGCCTGACTCATCCAGATAATCCAGCAGGCGCCCCACATTGTCATCTACTGAGGAGATGGTGGCCAGGTAGTCCTGCATATACCGTTGGTACTTCCAGCTCATTTTTTCCTCCTCAGTCATGCTGGGCCAGTGTTCTACAAAGTAGTCATTGATGGAATCCAATGTAGGTTCATAAGCCAGTTTCTGTTCTGGGGTAGCCCGGTTGTAGGGCCCGTAGAAGCCATTATTGTATTCCACCACCGAAGGAGAAGCCAGTTCCCCCATTGCTTCTATCGTCTCCGGCCGGATTTTGCTGTCGTGCTCGTACATCATATGGTGCAGCAAATTCATTTCGGCGGTTTTCGCGGCCGTGCCCCGGTTACGGTAGTCATCAAATAGCGAAGCCGGTTCTGGGAAGGTTTTGGTGGAGAACTCCCGGAATTTATCGGGCCGGGGCCACCAGGGTCGGTGGGGAGCCTTGTGCAGGTACATCATCATAAAGGGCTCTACCGAATCTACCTCAGTTTTCAGCCAGTCAATGGCCAGGTCGGTGATGATATCCGTTACGTAGCCCTGAATGGTAGTGTCCCCTTCGGGAGTGATAAAATCAGGATTGATATAGTTGCCCTGGCCGGGCAAAATGAGGAAGTCGTCCACCCCCTTGGGGTTATTTCCAAAGTGGAGCTTGCCAAACATAGAGGTCCGGTACCCGTTAGCCTGGAAAATCTGCGGGAAGGTAATCTGAGTAGTATCGAAGGGGAATCGGTTGTCAATTTTCCCGTTGATGTGGGAGTGCTTACCAGTGAGGATGGTGGCCCGTGAGGGGGCACAAATGGAATTGGCCACACAGGCATTGGAAAACAGCATACCTTCTTGGGCTATCCGGTCGATATTAGGTGTTTGGATCAGCGGACTACCGTAGGCGCTGATGGCCTGGTAAGCATGATCATCGGACATAATGAAGATGATGTTAGGGCGCGAAACAGGCGCTTGCGCTTCTTCGGGTTGTTGGCAGCCTAATACCAGGCAGAGGCAAGCTATGGCTAGGGGAAGGGGTTTCATCATGGGTAGATAGCAAATACAGCGTAGTGGGTACAGAAAAGTACGAAATTTGACCTTGCCGCACACTACGTGGTAGTCCCCTCAGCCTCTAGGAAATAGAAAAGCCTCCCGAGAAGGAGGCTTCAAGATCTTTGGAGGCAGATCGCTAATACATCGTATTGGGATTTTTGGAAGTGGCGGGGATTTGCTGAATGGCGTCCCAATGTTCGCAGATTTTACCTGCTGCATCGAACCGGAAGAAATCCATGGTGACATATTGGTCGTTGCCTGGCCAGGTTTGGTGGGTGTGCAAGGCTACCAAATCACCTTCAGCTATGGCCCGTACAAACTCTATGGATTTATCGGGGTATTCCTGCTGCATCCGCTCAAAGTACTGGATGAAACCCTCCAAGCCATCCGCTACATCGGGGTTATGCT
>JBCBHI010000764.1:0-3140 GCA_038525885.1 Bacteroidota bacterium | reverse complement strand
GGGGCGGAATTGAAACCAATATCAGACAATTGGTAACCATTGCACCACGTATATTACAGTCTGGTTTCAATTCCTTGTTATGTTTGCCCTCACATGCAGGGTATTTATATTCTACTCGGTACCAACCTGGGAGACCGCGAAGGAAATTTTGCACAGGCGCGCCAGTATATTCGAGACCGGGTAGGGGAGGAGCTACAGGCCTCATCCGTGTATGCCACGGCCGCCTGGGGCATTACTGATCAGCCCGACTTCCTCAATCAAGTACTGGAGGTGAAAACCTCCCTGGATCCTCACCAGCTCTTAGCCACCCTGCTTGCCATAGAGCAGGATATGGGCCGGGTTCGGGAGGTCAAATGGGGGCAGCGCATTATCGATCTGGACATTCTATATTACCACCACCAGGTGCTGGATACCCAAAACCTTCAGGTACCCCATCCGGGTATCCCCGATCGGCGATTTACCCTCGTGCCTTTGGTAGAAATAGCGGCTCAGCAACTGCACCCTGCCCTCGGCAAGACTCAAGAGCAGTTGCTGGCAGTTTGCACCGACCAGAGTGAGGTTACTCTGTTTTCCTCTGATGGGTAATTCTAATTCCTACCCTGAAAGGGTGCCCTCAATTATTTTGTTTAAGTGAAATGATCGGTGTTTCCGAAGAGCCTCAGCCAAGGAAAGTCCCTAGCCGTTCGTAGGCTAAGTTTAAATTTCATTTGTAGCGCTTCGCGCTCATAGGAGTACCCTACTCCAAAAACACCCTTTCAAGGTCATGCACAACCTAACCCTACCAGGGTCCCAAAGGCAATTGGTTATGTCAATGAAAGTGCTGGCCCCATTGCAATCGGCTACTGTTCATGAGACCCTGGTAGGGTTGCAGTACGATTAGCGGATTTGCCACTGAGGTCAGATGCTTTGTTAGATAATCTACTGAAAGTAAGACTCTTAGGGGTTTAGGGGTCCGACCGCTTTCTTCACAACGCAGATAGCGGTCGGACCCCTGCAGGCCCAACAAGCTTCCCCCAATTTGTGTGCCGCGCGGGGCGAGTAAACCCTGAAAGGGTCACGTATGATTCGCCGGACCTTGGGTTGCTTGGGTGAGACCGTGGGAGTATTTATCCGTGTTTGAGACCCTTTCAGGGTTAGCCCTGCTGTCCCCCTACCCCCGAAATGCCGATGCTCATTTTCATTTTTCAATGAAAATATTCCCGTGCCGAAGTACATTTTCATAGTGGGGTAAATTCTTTTATTCAGCCCTACTTTCACAAAAGTATTTTTTATTATTTCAGCCATCATTCTGTAGCTATCAACCGATGATATACCAACGAACCACTTACCTACGTCTATTACTTACTACTGCCTGCGCAGTGTTCCTGCTGCAAGGCCAGGCGCACGCCCAGTATGTCGAGGTGTTCGACAAGGAGCATCCCGCCTTGTTTGGGCGCGACCGCCTGCAGTGGTTCCCGATGGACGATCCCACCACCGCCGCACTCTGGCCCCTGTTTCATGAATTCAAAGACGCCACCGGGGTACCCGTTTACTGGTGCACGATAGAGTACACCTCCGTAGGCTTCAGCCATCCACGCGAGCTCGAAAACTGGGAAAACCAAGGCCAGGACTTCCTGGAGTTCCTCGTCTACGGCCGGCCCTTCAACTCCTATTATCAGTGGCCTGATGACATTACCCTGCTAGTGCCCGACCGCCTGCGCAAGATCTTGCCCGAAGAGATCACCGATCAGGTAATGGAGCAAGTGGTAGTGCCCCTCTGTGCCGGACAGCCCGTAAGTCTGATCATCGATGGGCAAATCGTCGACTGCTGGGACTATGCCCAACCCGACAGCGTGCAAAAGCGGGCCGCCATGCGCTGGGGTGTAGAAAGCCTGCTGCATTATGTAGAAAGAGGCTACCTGCCCCAAGTACCCGGCCTGGGCCCCGAACAGTACACCGCCTACTTTGAGCCCCATCCCCAGCAAGTGGGCAGCTTGGACGACGGCACCGAAGCCCCTGCTGAAGACTACCCACCCATTACCATTAAGGACACCGTAACCGGATATCCCTTGGTGTACAAGGCCATGGGCACCTCCGGCACCGACTACCTGCGGTTCCGTTGGGAGCCCGCCCTCAAGGAGCCCATTCCCGGACTCTACGCCGCCACCGAAACCGGACAAGAGCTTACGCTGCTTGACAGCACCACCCTGCAACTTTCCGGTTTAACCGAAGGCACCCACCAAGTGGGCCTCTATGCCCCCATCGAGGGCCGGGAGACCGACCTGCTGCTGGGCCAGGTCACCGTAGCCGTGTACCCCATTGAGCGGCGTACCCTTCACCTGATTCCCGTAGGCGCAGAGAGAAGGCTACAGTGGGACCAACAGAAAACACGGGAGCTGGCCGACAGCCTGAATGCCATCTACAATCCCGTGGGCGTCCACTGGGAAGTATTGCAGGAAGATCGCTACGACGATGAATATGCCTGGGACTACAACCGGGACGGCTTGCACCTGAAGCAAAGCGGCATGCTGACCGCCTACCCCAAAGAAGCCAAGGACCTGATCAAAGCCTGGACCAGCCACTACAAAACTCTGGGTGGTAGCCTGCTCAAGGACGACTACTACCTGTTTTTGGTGTATGGTGGGGGCGGAGGATCCGGCTACGGATTTATGCCGCGCAAGCGCCAGTTCGGCTTCATCTTCAACAACGCCATGCTGGGCGAGTTCAGCTGGATCCAGAAGACCGTCGCTCATGAGCTGGGCCACGGTGTATTCCGCTTCCCGCACTGGTGGGAAGAAGCCGGTACCTACATCAAGAGCACCGACAACCTGATGGACTACCGCAAAGAAGGCACCGACCTGCGGTACCGCCAGTGGGAGCAGATCCGCAACCCGCCCTCCGTGGCCACCCTGCTCGAGGACGACGACGATGCCGCCATCAAAGACGCCTACCGCACCACCTTCGAAATCCTGGACCTGGGCAAAGGCCAGACCACCAGCACCATACACTACTATGACGACGAAGCGCCCGACTGCCCCGGCCTGATCAAAAAGATCCAGCCCCTGCTAGACCAACTCAACCGTCAACTCCCCCCCGCCTACCGGCCCCAACTCGTCATTTCCTCTGACCTCGGCATCCCCTACCTTCACCAAAGCATCGCC
>JBCBHI010000763.1:0-3148 GCA_038525885.1 Bacteroidota bacterium | reverse complement strand
TGAAAATGCCCAACTCCATGCTCTTCTTTGAGTAAGGTCATGATAGGCTTTTTATCTTCTAAACCAGAGGTATGAACGATTTCTAGCCATTCCGTAAGATCTTTTCCCGTCTTACTCTTCAAATTCCGGAGAATCGCTTCTCCCATCTCCTTAGGACCTAACGCCATATTTGTGATCAATTTATTTACGTAGCAAAAATGTTACTCAAATGTAAGTAACAATTTTGTTACTCAAAATACTCAAAGTGATTTTTCTAATTTTTTAGGGATCAGGAGGTACTCAATGACTGGTATTGGGGAAAGTCGAGAGGGTAAGATTTATTCTCCGAAAACACCCTCTAGCTCCACCACCAAGTCGGGAAAACCACTTTGAGTTATGCTGTCCTTACGCTCAAATATGGAGGGGATATCGTACTGTAGCGTGGTAGAGCCAAGTAGGTTGACGGTGATCTCTTCTTTTTCAGGATCTACCAGCCAATATTCATTTACACCGTGCTTTTGGTAAAGCATAGTCTTTACGGTCATGTCCTTTTTTGCCGTACTGGGAGATAGGATCTCAATCACCCAATCCGGCGCTCCCGTAGCGCCTTTATCATCCAGTCTATCCTTACCGCAAAAGACCGAAAGATCGGGTTGAACTACCGTATCTGTTTCATCTGCTGACTCCCCTACCTGCGGTAAACGCACATCAAATGGGGCTGTATAGATATGGCAGTTTTTGCCCTTGATTCCGGGGCCAATCAACAAAAACAAAGCGGATAATAACTCTTGATGTCGTCTGTTGGGGGCGGGAGTCATATTGTAGGCTATTCCTTCTATGAGTTCCCAACGCTCGCCATCATCCCATTGAGAATAATCGGAGTAGGTGTATCGGTCTTGAAAGGCAAGCGCAGGAGGGGCCATAATAATGTAACGTAGAAAATGCCTTATTTGTGGGTGTTTCTTCCTTGTAAACAGTTTTTCATCTCAACTTACCAAAGATACTGATTTTCAGGATGCAAGAGGGAGATCACCGTCCCTTCCAGATGTCTGAAGAGCCCTTTTTTATGAATCTGAAATAGGTTCACTATGAGCAGCAAAGCAGAAATTAAGCAATACAATAAGCTCAATGAGCTATATGAAGCATTAGGGATGCCTATCGAACAAGGGGCCGAATTCACCATTCATAGTTTGCTAGACATCCACAAAACCCCCTCGTTTAAGTCTCCGGTTTTTCGAGCCAACTACTACTCTTTTGTATTCATCCGGCAGGGGGAGGGCAACTACACCACTGACCATCAAACGTTCGAGTATGTGGACCGTACGGTGTATTTCACCAACCCAGGGCACCTCAAGGCGTTCGAGTTCTATCATTTAGAAGATGCTTATCTGGTTACCCTGAGTGAGGAGTTTTTGAAAAATAACGTGCATCCGGACATCTTCGAACAATTCCCTTTCTTATTAGCTGAGACCATACCGCCACAGTCTTTTGGTGAAGCAGGATTCTCTGAAATAGAGCTATACTACCTGCAGATTCTCAAAGAATACCGAGGGGATTCGGTGAGCAAATACCGAATCATTGGGAGCTTGTTCGTGGTTATCCTGTTGAAACTGAAGGAGCAATTTTGGTCAGATTATGAGCCGCTGGAGGAGGGAGACCGCAGTTCATTGATTGTGAAAGGATTCAAACGGCTGCTGGAACAGCACTATAAAGATCTGACCGAAGGCAAGGCCCAAACGCAGTTCAAAGCCAAGCACTATGCGGAAGCACTACACCTTCATCCTTCTTATTTTAGCACGGTAATCAAAAGCAAAACTGGGGCCCCGGTCTCTCAATGGATCAGCGACAAAACCCTTACCCAGGCGAAGGCCTTACTGGCCCATTCTGGAAGCACCATCAAGGAGATTGGATACCAGTTAGGATTCTCTGAAACCGCCCATTTCAGTAATTTCTTTAAGAAACACGCGGGCCTGACTCCGTCTGAATATAGGATGAAGCCGGATACAGAGATCCAAGGAGCCTAATCAATCTGCAATCCATACTAACTATTTCGCAACGGCCTGGCAGGGCCTCCATGCGATGTTTGCATCATCACAAAAAACACAAAACGATGAGCAAAGTAGCATTAGTAACCGGAGGAAGCCGCGGATTGGGTAAGAACATGGCCTTGGCATTGGCCAAGGCAGGAATCGACGTGCTGCTCACCTTTCGTTCACAACAGGCTGAGGCCGAATCGGTAGTTGCCGAGATCAAGGCTTTGGGCCAACAGGCGGCAGCTTTGGCCTTGGATTTGGCCTTACCCGAAACCTATGACGCCTTTATAACTAAGGTGAAAGCCACCCTACCGGAGGTGTTTGGAACCCATCACATGGATTTTATCATCAACAATGCGGGTATTGGTGTGCATACGAGCTATGCAGATACCACCGAGGAGCAATTTGATCAGTTGATGAATATCCACCTGAAGGCACCTTTCTTCCTCACCCAAAAAGCATTGCCTCTGATAAATGATGGCGGTGCCATTGTAAATGTATCTACGGGATTGGCCAGATTTAGCCTGCCAGGATACGATGCCTATGCCATGATGAAAGGCGGGATTGAAACGCTAACCCGCTACCAAGCCAAGACGCTGGGCGCTCGGGGTATTCGTGCCAATGTGATTGCCCCTGGCGCGATAGCCACGGATTTTGGCGGTGGGGCCGTCCGTGACAATGCGGATATCAACGGCTTTATTGCTTCGCAAACAGCCTTAGGTAGAGTAGGCCTTCCTGATGATATCGGAGGGGTAGTGGCTTTCTTGTGCTCTGAAAACGCCCAATGGGTGAACGGCCAAAGGCTAGAAGTTTCTGGGGGAATGTTTTTGTAGCCAAAGGATTTACTCATCCTTTGAAAGGCCTATCCAAACAGTGAATCGGTCTTTTTGATTGGAACAGGGATCCTGTTCAAGTCCTCCTATTTGTTATTCCACAATCAAAGAAGGGTCATGCATTTCATACTTAATCAAAATCCAGTATTTTGATTTCATGAGTGCATTTTCGGAGCGGTATATCAATCCCTTTACTGATTTTGGATTTAAGAAGCTTTTCGGGGAAGAACCAAATAAGGACCTCTTATTAGACTTTCTTAACGAATTATTAAGAGGAGAGACTGGCCCAATAACTGATCTCAA
>JBCBHI010000762.1:0-3153 GCA_038525885.1 Bacteroidota bacterium | reverse complement strand
CTCATTCCGGGTCTGGAGAGCCTGTAGGGTTTCAATTTGGTTCTCTTTCTCCTCCGTAGTCGCCCTGATCACCTCCCCGGGGATAATGGTAGGCGACCCTTTGGAAGAAAGGAAGGTATTCACACCAATGATGGGGTATTCTCCGGTATGCTTGAGCGTTTCGTAGTACAAACTCTCTTCCTGGATCTTGCCGCGCTGGTACATGGTTTCCATGGCCCCCAGTACACCACCACGCTCCGTGATTCGGTCAAATTCCGTTAATACTGCCTCTTCCACCAAATCCGTCAACTCTTCTATGATGAAAGAACCCTGAAGTGGGTTTTCGTTCTTGGCCAAGCCAAGCTCCTTGTTGATGATCAACTGAATGGCCATCGCTCTGCGTACAGACTCTTCCGTAGGCGTAGTAATGGCCTCATCGTAGGCATTGGTATGCAGCGAGTTACAGTTGTCGTATATCGCGTACAGGGCTTGCAGTGTAGTACGGATGTCGTTGAAGTCGATTTCTTGCGCGTGCAACGAGCGTCCGCTGGTCTGGATGTGATATTTCAGCATCTGTGACCGGGCATTGGCTCCGTACTTCTCGCGCATGGCCTTGGCCCATAGGCGGCGTGCCACCCGGCCGATCACTGCGTACTCCGGATCTACGCCATTGCTGAAGAAGAAGCTCAGGTTAGGAGCGAAGTCGTTGATGTCCATCCCCCGGCTCAGGTAGTACTCCACGTAGGTGAAGCCGTTAGCCAAGGTAAAGGCTAGCTGCGAAATAGGGTTGGCGCCTGCTTCGGCAATATGATAGCCTGAGATAGACACCGAATAGAAGTTCCGTACCCCGTTTTGGATAAAGTACTGCTGCACATCTCCCATGAGACGCAGGCTATATTCTGTACTGAAGATGCAGGTATTTTGCGCTTGGTCCTCTTTCAGGATGTCTGCTTGCACCGTGCCCCGCACCGAGGCCAAAGTACGCGCCTTGATTTCTGCATACACTTTGGCTGGCAATACCTGGTCGCCCGTTATCCCCAGGAGCATGAGGCCCAGGCCATCATTCCCTTCGGGTATATCGCCGAGGTAGGTAGGCTGCTCCGTTCCTTTTTTGGCATAGATCGCTTTGATCTTGCCTTCCACCTCTGCTTCTAATCCATGCTCCTTGATGTACAGCTCGCACTGTTGATCAATGGCCGCATTCATGAAGAAGGAAGTGATGATGGAAGCCGGCCCATTAATCGTCATGGAAACGGACGTTTTGGGATCGCACAGGTTGAATCCGCTGTAGAGCTTCTTGGCATCATCCAGGCAGCAAACCGAAACCCCGGAGTTTCCAATTTTACCGTAGATGTCTGGGCGGTGGTCAGGATCGTTACCGTACAAAGTAACCGAATCGAAGGCAGTAGAAAGCCGCTTGGCGGGCATGCCTAAACTCACGTAGTGAAAACGGCGGTTGGTCCGTTCCGGGCCTCCCTCTCCGGCAAACATCCGGGTGGGGTCTTCTCCTTCGCGTTTGAATGGGAAGACTCCGGCCGTGTAGGGGAACTCTCCCGGTACGTTCTCCTGCAGATTCCACTTCAATAGGTCACCCCAGCCTTCGTACTTGGGCAAGCTAATTTTTGGGATCCGAGAGTGGGATAGTGAGGTAGTGCTAGTAGCTACCTTGATGTCTTTTCCACGTACTTGGTACACAAACTCATCCCCGGCATACTTATCTACCTTAGTAGGCCAGTCTTCCAGCAGTTTCTTGTTGCGTGGGTCCAGGTCTAGCGCCACCTGGTCGTAGGTAGCTTGCAGCACCTTCACCACGTCCTCTTCACCGCCTTGCTCCTTGATGACCTCCATGCTCTTTTGCAGGCCATAGAGTTTTTGGGCAATCTTTTGTTGCTGCTCTACACGCTCATCATACTTCCGGTTATTTTCTGAGATCTCGCTCAGATACCGGGTCCGCTTGGGCGGGATGATGAATACCTTCTCTGACATTTCATCACTGGCCAGGAAGTTAGAGGTAAGTTCCGCCCCGGTTTTCTCGGTAATGGTGTCAATGAGGACCCGGTATAGTTTATTCATGCCCGGGTCATTGAATTGCGAGGCCATAGTGCCATATACCGGCAACTGGTCATCGGCGGTATCCCACAAGTTGTGGTTGCGCTTATACTGCTTCTTCACGTCACGCAAGGCGTCCAGGGCACCACGCTTATCAAACTTGTTGAGGGCAATCACGTTCGCAAAGTCCAGCATGTCAATCTTCTCCAGCTGGGTAGCCGCTCCGTATTCAGGAGTCATCACGTATAGCGAAACATCGCTGTGTTCCGTGATCTCAGTATCCGACTGGCCAATCCCGGAAGTTTCCAGGATGATAAGATCATACTGAGCGTTTTTCAAGATGTCGATGGCATCTTGTACATAGCGTGACAGGGCGAGGTTGCTTTGCCGAGTGGCTAGCGAACGCATATACACGCGCTCGTGGTTGATGCTATTCATGCGGATCCGGTCTCCCAACAGGGCTCCGCCGGTTTTTCGCTTACTGGGGTCTACGGAGACAATGGCAACCCGCTTGTCGTCAAAATCAAGCAAGAACCGGCGAACTAGCTCATCTACCAGGGAGGACTTACCCGCCCCTCCTGTTCCGGTTATACCCAATACCGGGGGTGTACTCAGGTCTTCGTTCTCCTGGCGAATTCGGTCCAGTATGGGCTGAGTGATCGTGGGGAAGTTTTCTGCCGCAGAAATAAGCCGACTAATGCTACCGGGGTCTTTCTCTTTGAGGTGGGTTACTTCGCCGTTTAGGTTTTCGCCCACCGGGAAATCAGCTCTCTCCACCAAGTCATTGATCATGCCCTGCAGACCTAGCTCACGGCCATCATCGGGGGAATAGATGCGGGTAATGCCGTAGGCATGCAGTTCGTCAATTTCATCGGGCAGGATGGTACCGCCGCCACCGCCAAAAATCTTGATATGGTTGGCACCACGCTCCTTCAGTAAGTCATACATGTATTTGAAGTACTCCACATGCCCTCCCTGGTAGGAGGTCATGGCGATGCCTTGCACATCCTCCTGGATAGCGGTATTTACCACCTCATGTACGGAGCGGTCATGCCCAAGATGGATTACTGAAGGAGCGTGGTGCCAACCATATCAAGATTTTTGGCGGTGGCGGCGGTACCATCC
>JBCBHI010000761.1:0-3156 GCA_038525885.1 Bacteroidota bacterium | reverse complement strand
TTAGTATCTTTTGGATAGGATCTGCCTGTTATGCCCTACGCTCCATTGTCCAACCTTGAAATCTCCGGTTCACGAGCCCTCTCTGCCCCTAACCGTACGGGGCTACCCAATGGCCTGAAGACCCAGCTAGAGGGCACTTTCGGCACCCGGCTAGACCACCTGCGGGTGAAAAAAAACAGCGGTTTCCCGGCTAAGGTAGGGGCCATCGCTACTACCCGGGGCTCTCAGATCGATATTGCGCCGGGGCACTTCAATCCCAATTCGGCCCAAGGGCGGAAGCTGATTGGGCACGAGGCCTGGCATACGGTGCAGCAAGCGCAGGGCCGGGTAAAGCCCACCCTGCAAATGAAAACGGGCCACCTGGTGAATGATAGTGAGGCACTAGAGCGGGAAGCGGATGTGATGGGGGAAAGATTGTCTTCGAGGAGGTTGGATGTATCACCTAAAGCAAGGTTGGCGAGTAAATCACCTTCTTACAGGCATGTTATTCAGCGAGTACCTAAGTATGTGGTGATAGGCAAACACTTCAGAAAAAACATCAAACTAGATGCTCAAGCCCTCGGTTTGGTGGCAGAAAAAATCAAAAACGTGGACCTTTCGGTGGTGACAGATGTTGACAACGTGATTATTGATGGGGCGCACGGAAACTCAGCTACTTTTGGTAGGTATAATCCGGTTAAGCTTGCACGCAAGTTATATGAAAAGGGACTAAGAGCCTGCTATAATATAGAACTGCATGGATGTGAAACGGGCAGGATGTTCGCCAAGGAATTTCGACAGGAGTTGCGCGAGCTAAAGGTAGCCATGGCGGGTTCTGTGATAGCTCCTACTACTTCTGGATCCAATAATAGTAAAGGACTACAAACCGCACTACTGCCCCAAGCCGAGGAGAAAATGAAGGTGCAATTGGCCCTGAAGAAAATGTACCGAAGACGATCGAAATCTTCTTATGGTCCTGTTAAGACATTCTTCAAGCAAAAATCGAAACAAGCCGAAAGCAAACACGATGAGATTTTTGATAACCCTGCCAGCGAAGTGCTTTCTCCTTCTCAAATAGAGAATCACTACTTACAACGGGCCTTGGCTATTCAAGGGAAAATAGATGCCCTGGCCAAAGACAAAAACCCAGAACCTATGTTGTCTTTTCTTAAAGCCCAGAAGCAACAAGTAAGAAAAGAATACCAAGCGGCTCTGGCAAAAGCGAAGTTGGCCTGGAGCTTTTCATAATTTATTGATACCAAAAATTTCTCGGCTGTGCCTTGCCCCCTTGACTGTCTTAATCCTGTTTTCTACTTAGTATACTCGGCGTTAACAAAGAGTTACAGCGGCTGAATCTTCGGTTGATATACCCTAGGATGGGCTTAGAAAGAAGTATCTTTTTTAAGTCTAACCCTATAAGTATATGCCTATTAAACAAACTGCAATGCGGGATGAGCCCTCGCAAGCAAGAGAAAGGCCGAGTGCGGGGCTGAGTTTTCCTGCTCCCAACGCTACCGGCTTACCTGGTGGCCTGAAGGCCAAAATGGAAAACTCCTTTGGCACCCCACTAGACGGACTGCGGGTACATAAAAACAGCAGCTTTCCGGCCAAAGTAGGGGCTATTGCCACTACCCAGGGTAACCGGATCGACTTTGCCCCGGGGCACTACAACCCCCATACTGCCCGGGGGCAGCGGTTGATTGGTCATGAAGCCTGGCACACGGTGCAGCAGGCACAGGGGAGGGTGAAGCCTACGCTACAGATGAAAACCGGGCACTTGGTAAATGATAATTCGGTCCTGGAACAGGAGGCAAACCGTGCCGGAGAAGCCGTGGCGGCCAGCCGTACCTTTGCCCCAAGGACGTATTCCAGACCATCGACAGGCCAGACCGCGGTGGTACAGTGCAGCGTTAGCTGGACTCACCATAGTGTGAACCATAAAACCCCGCTCCTCGCTTTGGCCGATGAGCTGCCAAACATTACCAATTTTTACCTGGATCCTGCTGCCAATTGGGACCACGCTGCCATAGCGCGTGATTCTATCAAATACCACCGTTTTGCCAAAATGGCGGATGTACCCCATACCGTTCGTGCGGAAATTGCCGGTAGCAGACGGCCTACCAATGGTCGGTTGAGTGATCCCAAGCAATCTTTGGTGGGGCTGATGGGTGACCAAGAGGTGGGTATTCGTAATGCCAGAATGCGGAATGCCTATGAAGGTGGGCACTTGGTCGGAGATCAGTTATTCCTAGACGCACAGCAATCCTACGAGTATTTCAATCTTGCCCCCCAAAGCAGGAAATTTAACTCCCCGGTTTATTCTCAACTGTTAGAAGCGTTGCTCAAAAAAGGGGCGAAACATCTGGGAACCTTGGCTCACAATCAGTCGATACCCATTATGCTGGATGTGCAACTCACCTACGATGCCCCCGCCTATACGGTGACGGTAAAACAGTTGAAAGACCGGGAAATACTGGATGCCAAAGAGGTAGCCGCTAGTGGTTATGCTGATGATAAGAGCATTACCATACCTACCCGAATACCTCATTCGTGGACGGCCAGAGCCCAACTGGATACCAGAGGCCTTGATCCTGCTGAGGTAAACCAATGGGAGTTTGGGCGGGCAAATTTCATCACCAAACAGGCGGGCTTTTATCATGATACCCCAGCCACACAAGGCATCCCCGCCCGGGAATTCCTCTTCAACTTGTCCAGGACTATCCAAACGGATGCTGATGGATCACTCAAAGTAGGGGGAGGACAGGATATGACCCTTACGGCCTACCATGGGCTACCGGAAAGTGATACGGTTAGTTTAAATCCGGGTGTCATTACCGCCCCCTTGCAGCCCGTACAGGCTTTGTTTGATGAGCCCTTCAGAATCAATGAACTCACCTCTGATGATCTAACGAATCTGGTGAAGCGAGTTCAGCACCGGGATCACCGAGTAATTACCGATGGCAATGCCAGGAAAATAACCCGCTGGCTTATTGAATTGAGACAGAGAAATGGTTCCAATGGTATTGAGTCTTACCGCCAATTGAGAGTGGCCTTGAATAGAACAAAAGGAGGGAAACTGCCGGCCAAAACGGCGGATATCATTCATGATTTGTTCAATCCGGTGAACTGTGACTACAGCCCGTCCACTGATGATAGAGGGTATGATACCGCAGAAAA
>JBCBHI010000760.1:0-3163 GCA_038525885.1 Bacteroidota bacterium | reverse complement strand
TTACTAGCCAACTCGGCCCTCACAGCACTCCAACCATCGTTCCAAACGTTCCGAATCAGGTCTCCTTGATTGATTACCGCTCGTAAGCCTTCGCAGAATTCTATACTAGGCACCCAGATTTTAAAATTCTTGCGCACCACGGTATGTGACCAGGCATCCCAACTTGTGGTGGTACCTGATTCTCCAAGGAGTTGATTTAGCTCTGTCTGCCAATATTTGACAGACATATTGATGAGCGAGAAGGGCTGAGAAATGCCGAAAAAGGTGGGGTCAGCGGGATCAACTGCGTTTAGGATGGAAAAGTAGGAGGAGGTATCATCCTTCAGGTATATGGCGGCGTCTACGTTTACGGCTTTGGTGTACTTACCCGTAGCCGCATCCAGCTGCAGCTGATTCTTCGTACGCAGTCCTTCAGGATTATTGGCGTACAACAACGCGTTAGCATAGTACCGGGCGTCGAAGTAGGCATCAGAATTGGTATCCGTGGTATTAGAAACGCGTTCGCTTCCATAAAACCGCCGGGCAAGGTTTAACAAACCCGCACTGTCAGAAGCCTCAATGGTGTATAATTTGGCCGAAGGATCAGGAATTTCAGATTGGGTCCAAAGCAAGCTGGTAGCCACATAGCCTCGCATTCTTTCTTCGGAGTCCGAATAAGCATGGTCACGGTCTATTTCTACAAAACACCAATCGTACTCCAGCGTGAAACTCCATTCATCTTCAGGAGCCCTTCTACCTACCAGTTCAATGATTCGTACCCGGTCGTTGTACCGCAGCTGCTTTAGGACCTCTCCTGAGGTAGAGGGTTCTGCACGTAGCTTAGCTCCTGATTTTCCCTGAAAGAACCTGTCCAGGGAGTCATTGGTGAGGAAAACGTCGTTGAGGGTAAACGGGATTTGGTCAATAGAGTCAGTGACCCAATCGGTAGTGATGTAGTTCTCATCCAGATAGCCGGCCGTCTTCAGTTCCTCCCGTATGTCTTCGGCTTGTTCTGGGGTGATGTAGTCATAGGTAGGTTGCAGCCGGTTGTATATCTCAAAGGCTGACACGTGCCCATTGCTGACCACGGTGAAGGCACCTACCGGAACGGCCCGCTTGGCGTGGTGGATCATCTTCTCCTTTTCAGGATCGTAGTAGAAGATCCTTTGGAGTTCCTGGTCTAGCCTGCGGATGGTTTGGGCGCCAAGTAGGCCATCTACGGTAAGCTCCTCATCGCCCAGTGCTTGGTTCTCCCACACGTTGGCTTGGCTCTGGAAATCTTCAATCATTTCCTCGGTTTTAGAACCCAGGAACCCATCTGCCCGATAAGCACGATCCTCCTGAAAACGGTCAAACCATTCTTTGGCATTTTCAGGAATCAGGTGTAGCTGGGGGATGACAATTTTTAATGCCCGCTGAATTTTCTCAACATATTCCCCCTGGGGGAGCTGCCTAGTAAGGTTGTCTGCTTTGGGTATGAATTTCCCTTGGTTGATCAGTTCCAGGATATTATTCCCGGAAAGCAGCTTGGATTGTAGCGGTTTATGCTGGCCACCAGGGAGCAAGCCGCTTTCCGGATTGAGGTACGAAGCGGCTTGTGGTGAGGTAAATATCAGGCCATCTCCCACCGAGTGGATGAGGATTCCGGTATTGACCTCTAGCGATTTGTATTGGGAGTTTTGGTTGATTTTTTCTTGCCCAATCAGCGTGAGCTCCTTCACTTGGTATCGCTCCCCATTGGCGCCCCGTCCTCTGCCTTGAGGCCTTACACCAAGGTATACCCGCTGAGTGGTATCAAAGCCACTAGTGGTTCGCAAGCTTTCCAGATGCTGCCATTGTGCTTGGGTGATGGATAAGGACACCATCTCTGAATATTCTGGAAGTACGAAGGGTGACCTGCCATCATGAAAGTTCTCTAAAGTGGCATAGGGGGTAGTAGAACCCGTAGATGGCTGCGTATCAAGGGAATTTGCCCTGAAAAAACCTCCGCCCATACTGACCGCAGAGTTGACTAAAAACCCATCTGCCAGCGGGACTTTCTGGGTAAGATGCTTGAGCGGCGACTTCGCTTTCCGTTTTAGCTGGGGGTACTTTACATTTTGGGTTTGGGTGAAAAAGGAACAGATGCCCTCCTCTAGCTGGACACCCACCTTGGCGGCTAGGGGTTGTTTTAGATGGTATTCATCTTGAAGAAGCCGGGTTTCTCCCCATATTTTCTTGAACCCAAAGGAACTCCCGGAGCCTTGAGGTAACTGATTGATCAGGGTAAAGGGATCAAAGAGGCCATCCAGTACATGTCTCACTTCTACCTCAGGTGTGAGATGTTTTTTGGCTCCGGCCGTTTTGCTAAGCCCTCGCGCAAATACCAAGCTGATGTAACTCGCCATAGGAAGGTGAGCATCCCCATTCAGTATGTGAGGAATAGCTACTGGTAGCGGGTCCGTAAAGTTGGCTCCCTCAGCCCAAGAGGCCTCTCGGAAACGATCCGCCCCTTCAATGGGTTCTGTGCCCCAAGTGGTGTCTTCCCTTGCAACATGACGGTAGCCACTAGTAATGAGCCAGGAGGCCTCTGCATAATCCCCGAAGGGTAGGCCAACCTGCAGTACGTGCCGGTTATCCTGAGGAGGCTCAGGGAAAAAACTGCTGGGTATTCGGAACCAGGGCCACCCCTCCTGATAGTAGTTATGGGTTTCCACTGTTCCTCCCAACTCAGAGCCTAGTTCGAGCGAATCGCCCAAGGTATCGAAACTGTTGAAGGGTAGGCCCAATCCATTATGGATTTGCAAATAGGTGGTTTGGCTGTTTTGGAACGGCGCAAGGCAATCCGCGAAGAGGCCACTACCCTTCAGTGTCTGGGGTTGGTGGTTAGCATCGAAGGCATGAAGGCCTAGGGTGTAGAAGGCGGAGAAAAATGGTGCTGCATCAAAGTAGTTGAGCACGCGGTCCCGGTCTCGCCTGCCCGATAACCTCTCCACGCTGGAAGTGCCCGTGATTTTGGGTGAATCGAGTACAGGTTGGGATTGCCTGACCTCGCCGATAGTAGGTGTTGAAAAGGTGGTATTCAGAATGATCTCTATTCCCAACGCTGATTCATCAAAATCACCTACATGCATTCCTGCCCTTACTGTAATCAGGTCTGGGATATCTTCACGGTTCAAGAAGAGAGTTTCGAGGCTGTCGGTAT
>JBCBHI010000759.1:0-3165 GCA_038525885.1 Bacteroidota bacterium | reverse complement strand
TCTCTTGGGTTCTGGATGATCTATTTCTTCCCAACTGGAAAAAATTTCTGGGAATTGTAGCGCTAGAAGGTATTAGCCTAGGTAGTCAAATTGGAGGATATTCCCTTCTGTTTCGGTACGTGAGTAGGATAGAAAATTCTGAGGCAGTCACTCTGCTGGGTAGGACTTTCATCCCAACGGAATCGGCCACGCTTTTGGCAGGAGTCGCAATAGGCACCTCCCTCCTATTTATCGTAAGTAGCCTTTTCAGCTACCGGGCCCGGCTCGCCATCCTTTCGGTTTGTAGGCAATACGAGGAGCACTGTTCTAAACGCATCTTGCGGGCCCTCCAGAAACTAACTACCCAAGTAGCGCATAGCGGCCAGGCAGGCACCCCACAAGCCTGGCGGAGAGCTATGGTGAAGGATTCCAGGTTTTCTGGGCGAGGAGGCGTTCTGATCCCTCAAGCCATCATGAATGGGGGGAAACTCCTGCTCAGCCTTGGGTTCATGCTATACGTAGATCTGGTGCTTACGCTGGTAATTCTGGCCATCATCCTCCCTTTGGCATTGCTTCAGCGCAGGCTGGGCAAAAGGGTAATATCTATCACCCAAAAACGGGAACAAGTCTTGCCTCAATTCATTGCCCAAAAACGGCAATTGATGGAACAGTCTATCAATCAAGAACAGGCAGAGGATTTGGACTCATGGTATACCCAAGGGAAGATCCCTAAGTTCTACAACCTGTATTACGGACAACTCCGGGGTCTGGCCTCAAATGATCTACTCACTACCCTTTTCATTGCCATTTTTGCCCTGGTAGTGGTGTTAGTGGCGGGCAACCGGGTGCTATTTGGTGACCTCACTTGGGCCATCTTTGCGGCTTATATGGTAGCCCTGCGTTTTTTCTTCAATAGCCTTCAAGGGCTCAATGGAGTCATCAAGCGATCTAGCAAAATTTACTCCTACATGAAACACTACCGACAAACCCTTCAGCGGATTGAAAAAGCCTCCGCATTGGGCACTCAGCCTACTGATAACCCCAAAGAAGGGACCGACTTCGCCTTCTCTTTGGGCTTGGATCTGGACGATGATGACGATGACGATGATGTTTAAAGAGAAGGTATGACGGGGCGGCTTGTATTTTTCTTGTTACCCTAACCGTAGATACTTACTTTCAATCAAAAATCGCCCACTTATGTCCTGGATTGCTAAAAGACCTAAACTTTGGCTTGATCTCATCGGTGTCCTTATCGTGGTGTACCTCATCCTGAGGTTTAGCCGGGTTTACTACGAATTCCGATCCTTTGTTCTCGGTCTCATAGTGGGTTTAACCATTGGGGTCATTCCTTACATCCGGCTGTGGATCTCCAACCGACGTAAGCAAAAACAATAAAGGGGGACTGAATCCCCCTTGAGTATATTATTTACCAGCTTCCGCTTCGGCTTGAGCTAAAGGCGGCGGCCCATCAGGCAATACCCCCACGTATTCTCCTTCGCCCCGGCGCTCCTGAAACTCAGTTTTCACCTGAGCGACCAGCTCTGGATTTTCATACAAATCCACCATGGTCATGGCAAGTGCCTTGGAAGCGAATACCATTCCTTTGTGGCCAATGGACATCCCGCCGCAGGCTACTACAGCCCACGAATGCCAGGGTGTACCACTTGGGGCGGTAGTCACGGACAGGCGGATCTCTGGTACTATCCAGCTTACATCGCCTACATCCGTAGAGCCCCCGGGAGGGGTTTCGCTGGTAGGTTTCAGCGGGTATATCTCACCGTCTATTCCTATCTGAGGCTTATTGGTAGCTTCCTGGATCTTCTTGCCAAACGCTAGCTCTTCCTCGGTGTATTCTATGGGGCCCAGGAGCTCCAAGTTAGCCTGTAGGGCGGCACCGCCCGTTCGATTGGGGATCACCTCCCGGATTCCTGATACCAAGCGGATTTCATATTCTACATCCGCCATCAAGGCGGCCCCTTCCACAATCTGCTCAGCACGGGCACGCACTACCTCTACACCTTCCATGTGCGAATCGCGAATACGGGTCCAAATGCGGGAGTAGTCCGGCACCACGTTCACTACGTCTCCGGCAGCCTGAATATGGTAATGTATGCGGACGGAAGGTTTCACATGCTCACGCAAGTAGTTGAGCCCGGTGGTATATAGCTCCAAGGCATCCGAAGCTGACCGGCCGTTCCAAGGGTCGGCTGCCGCATGGGCTGCCTGCCCCTTAAACTCAATGATAAAGTCTACCAAAGCTTGCGAGCTTTGTACATGGGCCGCAATATCATCACCCGGATGCCAATCCAAGCAAACGTCCAAGTCATCAAACAAGCCTGCCCGGGCCATCCAGAGTTTGCCAAAGTATTTCTCCTCCGCCGGGGTACCGTAGAAGCGGATGGTGCCTTTGATTTTGCCAGCATCCATCAGTTCCTTCACGGCTATGGCAGCCCCCAGGCTACCAGTACCAAAGAGATTGTGCCCACAACCATGCCCGGCAGCACCTTCTTCCAAAGGCTGCTTGGTAGGCTGGGCACGCTGAGATATGCCAGGCAGGGCATCAAACTCACCCAGTATACCGATGATGGGACTACCCGAACCGTATTCGGCTACGAAAGCCGTGGGCATTTCAGCTACCCCACGGGTAACCCGAAAGCCCTGCTCTTCGGCATAGTTTGCCAATAGCTTTGCAGACTCACCTTCAACAAAAGCAGTTTCGGCGGCGGCCCAAATCTGATCGGATATGGAAATAAGATTGGATCTGTGATTTTCAACGGAAGCCATCACGGCCTCCTTATTGGCGGTACGCTCAGCGGGCTGTGCCCATACACAGCTCATCCCCACCACCATTGCCCCTAGCAGGGCCCTTAGCTTTCTCATGGCGTAGTTTTTAGTTTTGGTGATTTAAAGTAAGATAGCAGGACCGATGCATTAATAAAAAACGAAGTGCCCAGATGGTAATCAGCCCTCGTCCGGCCGACTTTTTCCATGAAACCCGAAGCCACCAGGCAGGCAAGTCTAAAAAGAAAAAGGCATAAGAGACGAAGGAAACCCCAAGGCTTTCTTCATCTCTTATGCCCCTCTATACAACCAGCAAAGCAGTCTTAAAAGACTATTCAGTCTTGGGCAATTTGACCATTGGGTTTTCGCTCAAAATCCTACTCAACTCCCGTACACGCCCTTCTT
>JBCBHI010000758.1:0-3165 GCA_038525885.1 Bacteroidota bacterium | reverse complement strand
TGGGGAAAAAGTAAGCTTTGCCGCCACCTCCGGCAGTGAGTCCATTGCCTTCGAGCGGGAGGGCCCTAGTGAGGGTGCAGAGCAACCAATGGAGGCATCTGCCCCCGATAAGCATAAGCCCATTCAGTACGATGGCTCTTGGAAGAAACCAAACAATCCGTATCGGTCGGTGTTCGACTCCCTTTTAGAAGATACAGATCTTCCTCAAGTCTTACTAAATGAGTTTTACAAATATCCGTACTCATTGCGGTTGACCTACCGAGCAGCCCCTGACGGCGATTCCGATTTCCAATCGAGTGGTCACGCACAAGCCTATGCAAGCACCGGATTTGATTTCGAACCTCTTTTTACGTACCGCAAAAGTGAATTCTACCACACCGCATACAGGTTCTTGGACACCAAGGAACCTGTAAACTTATGGGTGAATCCTGCGGGCGTTACCAACGACTCAGGCAGTTTAACACCCTTGGGTATGGCCTTGATCCTGATCCATGAATGTTGCCATGCCTGGGCCTTCACCCGCTTGCCTAAGCAGCTCTGGGACGACTACCGCCAAAACTATAGCGGACAGGGAGAGGAAGGTGAGCAACCCATTTTGCAGATGGTACCCACCATTCAGGAACTCCTTACCCAGTATGCCAGCGAACACGGTTTGCCTTTGCAGCAAAATGAAGTGTTTACTGGTACGGAGCCCACCCCTTGGAGCACACCCCGTGCTACCTTGCTATCGTACTACGGGCTATTTGGCACCAGCCCAGAAGCAGACTATATATCCGGAAGAGCGTACGTTAATGATTACTCAGTAACGGCCTTCGGCAAGGACCTGTTTGCTGGCGATTCCGAAATGGAGGTCACCGATTCCAATAGAGCGGACTTCAATGCACGCCTTGGCGAACTTCAAGCCCGGCTAAACCAAATCACCCGAAACTAATGATGCAGCCTACAATCACAAGCAATACGGTGAGCCGTGAGCAAGTGCTCTACTCCCTCGCCGTAGTACAAAAAGCGCTGGCAGGGCAGGCAGCTACCCAGCAACCCTTCCTGGTGAATCTGCTGCCGGAGGAAGTAGCCTTTCAAACCTCGGATGCTGACTCCATACGATTCTTGCCCTCTCACAAGATTCATTACGGGCCTGTGCATCGCTTACTAATCCCAAGAGCCACAGACCAAACAGTCCGGCAAGTAATTAACTCCCCCACTCGTAAGGGTTTAATTGTTGCTAAAGATGGGGTTCATGGCTGTTATCCCGGTCTCATCTCCCATGATACCGAGACTCAGGTACCTTCTGCGGCGGAAGTAGAGTCGATGACCAAACTCATGCCTACTACCTACCCTAGTAGTTCTTGTATCGAAACAGGGCATTCGGTCTACTTACAAAGTGATGACGGCTCGCCGATTCGGATTTACCCTCGAGCATTGGTGCCTAATGACCTTCTTCCATCTCAGGATAAGCATATACAGGGCTACCATTTGCCAAATGGGCAGAAGGTTCGATTCGTGGGATTGAGTAATCATATTCATGATGATAAGTTTAAATCTTCTGAATATTCTGTAGAAGTTTTTGGGCAGGCCTATGACCCACAAGGGAGACCAAAACCAAGTGGACCAGAGCGCTATTTTGTGTACTACGATCAAGTGGTGTTTGATACCCAAATGCTATTTTGGAAACGACTGAGTGATAAAATGGTACTGAAGGTGGGCGAAGAACTTGACATACCTGTATATGAGGAAATCATTCAGGATTTTGTCGATCAATGCCAACTCAACTTGGTGTTCGATCCGGCCGAAATGGATGATAATGAGAAATTGATCTATGTAGGGAATGACGAACAAGATAAAGTACAAAAGCCAGCGGTACTTTCAGTGAAGGAGGAGTGGACACAAGCCAATGGTGCGGCCGCTTTTCATGTAAGTAGTGTTTCGGATCCAAATAAGGTTAGTGATTATAAAAATGCTAACCCTCAACTGCCGAACACCCAAGGGGTTGGTTTTATCAAAGAGTTAGGGGTTATATATCCGCACCTTACAGCTACGTACGCGATCTTTCCCGGTGTGGATAGCCCAGAAACACGACAAACCCCACATATAAAGGAAGATAATCCTAATCCTGAAGTTCCTCCATTTCCAGATTATCGGTCATTCGGCTACTTGGAAATTATGATAATGCATGAGTTTATCCATGCACATCAAAACTGTCTGGATCCCGCAAAGCAAGGTGGTAGAGAAATCAGTAATTTCCTTGAGACTGGAGCGTCTGATTATGAGAAGCGTTGCAAACGTGAATTATTGGCTTACCATTTTACCATCTTTCACAACAAGCGCTATCCGAATCCGAGTGACGATCCGGTGTTCCGCTATACCCGATTTGTTCGGGGAGTCAGCTACCGTTTTATGCCGCTAGAAAAGGGACAATACATAGGCAACGTACACAAGGCGTTACAGTATATTGACTTTCTAACACAACGAGATTCGGATGGTAATTTGATCCATAATCTTGATACCGACTACTGGAATGCCATCAATGATATTCAAGCCTTACGTCAATGTTTTGAAAACGAAAGCAAAAACGGAACAGGTGAAGGAGTGAAATTTTATAAATCTCCAGGAGTCCGATATGATTGGAATGAATTCAAGGAAAAATTCAAGAGTTACCTAGAAGCCGATCACTAAGGTTTTCATAAGTGTACGGGGGATGCGGAATCGCATCCCCTTTTTTTTTCTAGCCCCTCTGCTTTTCTTGGATCAAAGGAAACCAATAAAAAGTGGCTGCTTTCAGCCTTACATGGTCACAAAAACAAAGCCCCATCCCGATAGTTCAGGATGGGGCTAGTGTTTTATTATCTATTACGAGGGCCTTAGGCGCCTACGGTCATCAGTTTGGTACTGGGCTTGAACTTCGTCAAGTTGATACCGTCTACCGCTGCTTCGTACTCCTCCAGATTGGGCGTTCTACCCAGGATGGTAGACAGTACTACTACAGGAGTGGAAGATAACAAGGACTCCCCTTTCTTCTCGTCAGAGTCCTTCACTACCCTACCCTGGAACAAGCGGGTAGAAGTAGCCATTACCGTATCGCCGGGCTCAGCTTTTTCTTGATTACCCATACAGAGGGGCTAGAAAAAAAAAGGGGATGCGATTCCGCATCCCCCGTACACTTATGAAAAC
>JBCBHI010000757.1:0-3170 GCA_038525885.1 Bacteroidota bacterium | reverse complement strand
AGCATACCCAGTACCCCAGGGAGGGTATCACTAACCCTTGAGGTACTGGGTGCAGGCCTTATCTTCTGGTCGACATATCAGCCTATATGTCCCAGCAGGGTGTGGGTTTTCCCTCGTAGCTTTCGGCGGTTGTTGAGGTATACCAAGCCCACTTGCAGCAGGATGAGCGCGCCTAAGGAAACCGCTCCCTGCAAGAAATTCATTTGCAAGGGCACCTCATGCCCAATGATGGCCGTCGCCACCGTCTCAATCAGGGCCTGAGCGGAGGGCAAAGCCAAAAGTACACCCACCAGGCAGGCCACTGCCGAGAGTACGAGAAACTCGTGGTTCAACATTCGGGAGAGTTGGGGGAAACTACCCCCCAGGGCTTTCAAAATGCCCAACTCGCGGGTTCGCTCCCGGATAGAAAGGTTGAGGACGATCAACAAACCCAGCAGGCCCAAAGCCACCGTGAAGTACCCCATCACCTGAATGATCAGGAAAGTGGGCGCCAGATGGTTTAGGATCATCGCCATCCGGGTATCCACACTCATAAGGTCCTTCAGAGCAAGCCCTTTATCCAGAAAAGCCTCATCCAGGGCCTTTGAAACCGCCGATAAAGCCACAGGCTGTCCATCCTTGCCCGCCACTGACACCGCCACAAATCCCACTACAGACTCTACTGGGCCCAATACATAAAAGGAGCTACGGAGCAGCATCCTATCCTTTACTACCCCGCTGAAGCGATAGGTAATGTTCTGCCCATCTTGATCTTGCAAAACTACCGAAGCTCCCAAGGGTATGTCGGCAAACTGGTCAGTCATATGCTGCCCGCCTACGTACAGGCAGTCGGCACAACTCCTCTCTAGCTGCCCCCGCAGCAAGTCGCTAGATTCCCATGCCATCTGCGGAGGTACTTGGGTAAGTCGGGCTACCTCCTTTTCTCCGCCCTGCGGAGGGAAATAGGCTATCTCCTTTCGGTCGATTGGCTGGTAGCTACCTACCCCAGGTTCCTCACCGATAAACCCCAAGGCTTCGAATGGCATGGGTTCTGCCAGATTTATAGCTATGGGGTAATGGGTCTCGTCAGCGTAGAGCTGCAAGTCCTTCTGAATGGAATACTCCATGTTGATCGCGGTGAAGTAGATCCCCACCCCCAGGCAAATTAGCAACAGGATAAGGCCGGAACGCCCCAGCCGACGAAAGAGGTTGTTTACCACGTACTGACCCCGCAAACTCAGGGTGGGAAGCCTGGAAATGAGCGAATGCCCCTGAAAGGGTATAACGAAACTAGCTTGCAGGGCCTGCCTCACACTTATGCGCGAGCTGCGAAGGATGGGGACGCTGACCACCAGCATGGGCACGGCAAAACTAAGCCCTAGGACCGCAACATGGGTGCCGAAAGGAAGCGGGGTGGTTACCGGGTCGAAGTTTTGGAGCATGGCTATGAAGCGGTTGTACAGCACGGCCGTTTGGTAGCCGAGTGGCAAACCCACCGCCAACCCCACACTTATTATGCTGCCTAACACTATAAAGTAGCCCAAGCCCACGGCCCTGGTGGAGGCCCCAATAGCCTTCATGACCCCAATGTCGGCTACCTGGGGGTATATCCAGGTGAGCAAAATGAGGGAGAGGAGGATTAGCCCCATGGCCGAAAGCACGGTCCCGCCTGCCCGTTGCAACAAGGCAATGCCGTCTACTATGCCCTGGTGCATATGCTCACCGGGTGTAGGGATGGAATACCCCAAAACGGGAATTTGATGAGCCTCTAAAGCACTGCTCACCTCCTCGTAAACTGCTTCTATGGCCTCCTTATCCGGCCCCGCATTGGTTTTCACCAACACCCGCTGTACCGAATCCGGCAGATAGTTTCGAACTACCTCCGGGCTGGTGACATAGGCATACAGTGTACCCTCCATCCGTGAAGGGGCCATGCGGGCATCGTGCACTAGCCCGTCTAGCGGCAACCGTACACTTTCGGTATGCTGGGGAAAAAGGATTTCCAGATGAGACGCCTCTGGAGAAAGGAACCCTACGGAATTTTTTTCCAGCAAGAGTTTGCCGGGCATTGCATCGGCGGCCTCCATTACCACAAACTTATCGTACCGAAGTTGCTCTATGTCATCTACCACAAATAGCAGTAAAGGCATCCAATTGCCCCGGCCGTCCCGCACACGGGCGGTGTAGGTGCCCCGAGGTTCCACCCCAATTACACCCGGCACCTGCTCCAGCAAGGGCTCAACCACACCTGGCTTAGCCTGTATGGTGAGGGAGAAATCTGCCGGATGGGTCCGCTCAAAATTGACGGCAAAGTCTCGATTGGCCAGGGTATAGCTATACACCATGCTGCTGATGCCCCAGGAAGAAAGGGATGCCGCCAACACCAGTAGGAGAAGCTTCCCTTTGCTCACCCAGAAATCCTTGCTTAGCTTGATAATAATCTCTCTCATAGCAGCACCGGATTTGGGAGTTCAGGATCACACAAGGTACCGTCTTCGATGTGCCAAACGGCATCATACCCTTTGCCCTCGATGCGGGCATGGGTCACTGTGACCACCGTAGTACCCTGGGCATGCACTCGGGCAAACAGTGCTTCAATCTGCCCTCCGGTTTTGCTGTCCAGGTTTCCGGTAGGCTCGTCAGCAATCAGCAATTGCGGATCGTTGGCCAGGGCCCGGGCAATCGCCACCCGCTGGCGTTGCCCGCCGGATAGCTCATGAGGAAACTTGCGTAGTTTATCGGCCAGGCCCACTTCTTCCAGCAGGGATTCGGCGCGAGCGGTGCGATCTGCCTTGGGTAGCTTGTTTACCAGGTTCATGGCAAAGCGCACATTATCCAGAGCGGACAGGGTGGGAATCAACTGATAAAACTGGAACACAATGCCCACGTGGTGGCCTCGCCAAGCGGCTAGCTCACGCTCAGATAGCGCGTTGAGCGCTACCCCGCCTACTACCAGGCTACCTGCCGTTGGGCGGTCCAGTCCGGCTATTAGGTTGAGGAGGGTGGATTTCCCACTCCCCGATTTGCCCACAATGGCTACGTGTTGGCCAGTTGGCACTTCCAGGTTGGTTTGCCGCAAGGCCTCTACCGTGCCACTGGCACTATCGTACCTTTTGCTTATCTGCTGTAAGGATATCATGGTTCTCTATTTCCAGGTTTGGTTTTGAACCCTGATACGGAGGACATCCAGG
>JBCBHI010000756.1:0-3168 GCA_038525885.1 Bacteroidota bacterium | reverse complement strand
GACGGGCTCACCGCCCTTAAACACCGACAACGGCAAGTTTGTGAGGTTATAAAAAAATCGCTGCCCCCCTTAAGAAGCAGCGATGAATTCCATCTAATCTCGCTCAAAACTTGCCGCTATTCGCCCATTCCTCCTTGGGCGGTACCGGTTCCACGCAGTCCCAATGTTCTACAATCAGACCATCCTCTACCCGGAATAAATCCACTTGGGCATATTCGCTCACTTGCCCTCCTTCTGTCCAGGTAGCTCGGCAAAGAGTGGCTACAAAGTTGCCCTGCCCCACCATCAGGACCAGATCGGTGTAGTTCAGCGGGCGGTCTGGCACGGTAGCCAATTTCTGAAAATGTTCTAATCCGTCTGCCACTTCGCGGTTATGCTGAATGTATTTCTGAGGATTGATATACCGCTCCAAATGGTGGGGATTGCCACCTGGCATCAAAGCGTCCTCGATCAAACCACGGACTAGTGCCTTGTTCTCTTCGGTTTTATCCAAATCGGTTACCTCCGTAGGTCCGTCAATATTAGTATGCCCAGAGGGAGTTTTGTCGGCATAGGCAGCTATCACGTCCCAGTGCTCCACTATTTTATCTTCCTCATCGTACCGGAAGAAATCGGTGGTTACCCATTGAGCCTCCCCTTCGTTGAGGTTTTGATACACGTGCAAAAAGGTGTAATCACCATCCTCTAAGGCACGAAGAACCTTCATTTCACGCTTGGGATTTCGCTCAAGGAAAGGTTCGAAAAACTGAATGAATCCCTCCTTACCATCGGGCACTCCTGTGCTATGCTGAATATAGGTGGCGCCCGTGTATTGGTTTACAGCCTCCGCCGGGTTACCATCCCGGATCCCCAGGAGGTACAAATTTTTCGCGTTTTCTATTTTCTGACTCATGGTTTCTGAAGACTAAAATTTGTCCTTAAAGATCCTTGAGTACCTGGGCTGCCTCAAGGTAAAAGCCAGAACAAAAAGGGTAAATGTATAACCAACTACTATCCTCCCCGAAATTGCTGAGGGGTCATACCGGTAAGGTTTTTGAAGTATTTCAAAAAGTTAGTTGGCTCGTCAAAACCACAGCGATAGGCTATTTCTTTAACGGATTGGGTGCTTGAGATTAGAAACCTCTTGCTTTCCAGAAGAACATATTCGTCAATGAACGCCTTGGCCGTCTTTCCGGTAAATTTCTTACTGACCTCGTTCAGATGTTTATATGATATGCCTAAGGCCTCCGCATATACTTTCGCATCCCGACTTTGTGCATATTGGACCTCTACTTGCTGCTGAAACTGCTCGAAGAGCGAAAAATGCACATCCGTAGTTAGGGTAAGTTGAGTTTGCGGTTGGCTACGTTCCACGTAGATCAGAAGCATAGAAAGCCAGGCTCCCACCATCTCACTCTGCCCAATCTTAGGGCTGCTTACTTCCTCTAGCAAAGGTTCCCATTGTTGAATCAGAGAAAGCTGAGTAGGATTCTGGACTCCGCCAAGAGGAGAATAGTGTAACCGATCTACAAGATACTGTGTGGCAGCGGGTACCTGCTGAAGCAAAAACTCTTCGGTGAAAAGTAGAATATATCCTTGATACTCACACTCTGCATTGAACGCATGCACCTGTCCTTTGGTGATCAGCAGAGCCTGACCTTCGCCCAGGGTGTATTCGTGGAAATCCACGGTGTGCTTCACCTTTCCTTCCCGAATCCATAGTAATACATGGAACCCTAGCCTATGTGGTTGATGCGGGTTATGATCCAAGGTATCTGCGTGCCTGGAAAACAGCGATTCCAAGGAGAATAGATCGAAGCCTACCAACGGGGACCGGGCTTCTTCAAAGTTGATTTTAGGGATTACATCCAAGTATTTTCTCTTTATATCTTATCCTCTATTGAAATTAATACTTATTATTGAATGAAATCACTCAAAATAAAGATGAAACCTACACATACCATTCTAGCAGTTCTTGCCTGGCTAGTAGGTTGTACTCCATCGCCAGAGTTGCAAACGCAGAAAGTAACAGTGGAAGGCATGCCTTTCAACGTGATTGACTTTTCCGAAACCAACCTCACCATCCAAGGTATCCTTGCCTCAGACGAAACTATATAGGAGTTAGCCATTGAACCTTACTTCTTTGAAGGGAAAGAATGCTATATAAGCCAGGGATGGGTCATCCAGAAATTTGGGCCCAATGATTATCGGCCTTATGGAATTGATTGGGACCTGCATCCCGATATTTGTTTCAACCTGGGAGGGTTCACCATCAATCAAGAAACCACCCTATTCGACATCAAAGAGTGGTTTCCTCATTCCTATGCATCAAGGACCAGTATGGGAGAAGGCGAATACGGATCGACCGGTTACCGACTTACTCACCGGATGGAGATTTTTAATGCGGAGGGACAAAATTCTTCTACCACGCTTGAGTTTTTCAACGAAAGTCTGGAAGGGCAACGAATCATCTACCCAGAGAATGTGATCACATACGATCAACACTAAGGACTTGGCTTTCTAAACTGAATATTTAGCATTCACTCATACCCAATTTCTTCTGTGAGGGCCACCTTACTTTTGGCAAAGTCCCCCGTGCCAAAGGCAAGCTCTTTTCCAGCTTCATTGTATAAGGTAGATTCTGCGTTCCATAAGTTCTTGCTTGCAAACCGGACCTTACCCACCGCGTGAATTTTGCCCACGGATTGAGGCCGAAGCAAATGAATATTGAAGGCGGTAGTGAGAACAAATACATCCTGGACAAGTGAATTGACGGCAAAAAAGGCGGCGTCATCTAGCAATTTGAAGTACACCGACCCGTGCATAGCCCCTAACGCATGGTGATAAATGGGTGACAAGGTCAATCCGATTTCCGCTGTACCCTGCCCAATAGAAACTGTAGTAGAATCAAAGATATCACGGTTTATGGGGGCTTTTAGGTACATCCGACCTAGCTTTTGATATTGCAATTCGTCCATGAGAGTAAGATAGAAATAACCAGAGCAACCTTTCTCGCACAGATCAAATTGGGTAGATTTATAAAAAGCTATCATCCTATGAAACTCATGATTTTCAGGGTTTAGGCTCTGAACATCACGTTTACCAAAAACTACTCTACGTACATGCATGACCCCAACTCGTTTCGTACTAGCACTTCCATACCAGTAGCATGACTACCAGTATGGAAGT
>JBCBHI010000755.1:0-3176 GCA_038525885.1 Bacteroidota bacterium | reverse complement strand
CAATTGGCCATTAATAGTACGAGCCACTTGTCCGTCTTTACGCAGTTCTAACCGGTATAAATAAAGCCCAGGCTCCGCCTGATCTCCACGGCTAGAACGTCCGTCCCAAGTAAACAAGCCGCCTAAAGAGTTGGGCTGCTGAGGAAGGTCGGCAACGTAGGCTCCGCGAATATCATATATAGCCACTGAGGCATCATACATCTCTTTCAAGGAATATTTTATCTCCACTTGATCAACAAACGGATTTGGATAAGCTTCCATAGGGGCGCTAAAAGCGGGATCATGAATGCCAGTAATTTGCGCTATAATTTGCTCCAAATTATCCGGCGTCCTAAAACGCAGCAGGTCACTCTCTGCTTCTGTGTCTTCATTGGTTATGGTCCATTCATAGATCATCCCCCCCTGCAAATCAGATAACGAGGCAACGTAGAATTCGTCCTGTATTCCACCGAATACCAATTCAGGGAAACCTGGAGTTTGAAGGGAAAGACTGAACGAAAAGTCATCTTCAGTGGCTTGTCCGCGAGCTGCTACGTCAGATGCACTTTCTCCCTCAATACCATCGCCATCACCATCCCATTCGAAACGCAGGGTCCCATTAGAGGCGTCTATATTCGTACCATTAATAGGGTTAAACAACTGCGGTCCAGCTCCGGTACCTTCACCGATGGTCAACACAAAATGTAGGTCACAGCACCCGAAAAGGTTGTTACTCCACAGAATCCTACCTCGGCTATATGTAGCAGGAAAAGCATACCGCAGAAACATGCTGGTCCCAAACATCTCCATTGAGTACACAGTATTAGCTTCCACAGGCAACGAAACAGGTAAAGTGATCGTTTGGATACCGCTATTGGGTATTTCTACTTGAAATTCATACAGCAAGTTGGTTTCAGAATGCCCTGGTCCTGTAAAGGAGGCAGTAGGATTTAAATCGGAATCCTGCCAAAACTGTACGGTTGCAATTCCTGTAGAAGGGGCTGTCACCACGTCTATTTGAAACTCTTCGATGGAACCTGCATCGGTGGTTGTAAATGATTGACCAATACTAGTGGAACCATTTAGTGAAATGTTTCCTGATGCATCTCCTTGCGTATAAGGGAGGTCGTCCACATTGGTCACGAAAAGAGAAAATGATTCATTATCAGTGGCTGCTCCATCTGAAGCAGTCACGGTTAATGTTAATTGCAAAGGGTTGTTGGTGGTGAGCTGCCAAAGCTCTTCGTAATCCAAGGCATCGGCAGTCACTTCACCGGTAGTAGTATTAATCGAGAAAAACCCAGCAGCAGAATTGGGATTCACCGATAAGAAAAAATTAATCGGATCGTCATCAGCGTCAGTCGCTGACGGGGTCGCTATTACCGTGCCGTCATCATTATTCTCTTCAATAGTCACATTAGCAATTGAGCTAAGAACTGGGGCAGAGTTTTGCCCATGGGCTATAGTTGAAAAGCCCAACACCCCGCAAAGCACGCCAATAGACAGAAAAACGCTCGGCTTATTAAGGGCAACATAAATATTTTTAGTAAAGAGCTTCATCGTTCTCCACGGTTTTGATGGTTGTCCGTTCATACAAATATCCTTCTTTCTCCACTACCATACCTCCATATCACGGATATTGGATCATAAGTTTGTTCTGCCAAGTCATCATGCTTCCATTCGCATTTATCCCTGACAGCTCCAGAGTATACCACCCTGAAGTAATTAAATTAGGCAAAGTAAGGTCCATCGAATCACTCATGTCATAAGCAGGAACCCAAGTCCCTACAAGTTGACCTAATGAGTTATATAAGCGTAGTGTGGGAGATGAAAATAAATCAGCAGGCTTCTCTACCCTAACATGACGGACCGCTGGGTTAGGGTAAACCTGTAGATTTGATACAAAGTGGTCTACTAAACCCGTTACAGCAGGGTTTACAACCTTAAATATCTTATTAGGAGATCTAGAAATGTCTTCCCCATCTGATGCTTCTACCCACATCAAAAAAACATCAGCATCCTCTAAGAACACTTGATCTAAGGCCACATTAATGGCTAGATTCTCTTTTGCTTCAACCTCTATAAGAGTATCCCTAAGATTAACAAACCAAGTGTAGGTAATGGTATCCCCTACATCAACCTCCTCAGCTTCATTCCATCTCACGGTAAATACTTGACCACTCCACCGCAAAGTATCATCATCCAAATCTATGATTTGAAACCTTCCTGGTGGATCATTCACTTCCTCTACTACTAGTTTGAAAGTGGCAGTATTGGACGAATTACCTTCAATATCAATGAGTTGAAAGTCAATTTCTTCATCGCCCCAGAAATGAGCCTTGGGCAAATAGGAAATCAATGAAATATCGGATAAGGTATAAACTAGATTCTCTTGAAGAGTATCTCCAAAAAGATCTCCGAAAGTCCACACCCCATTTTGAGGAATATCGGTAAAGACTATACGATCAATATCATCACCTTCAGGGTCTGTTGCTGATTCGGTAAACAAATCGATTGGAAAGTCAATCGGAGTATCCTCTTGGATTACAGTGTCTATATCAACGGCAACTGGACCTTGATTGGGAAGGTCTACTGAATAGGTTACTGTTCCAACCACATTCTCCTGATCAGGATTGGCGATCCAATTCCAGCTATCATTCCCAGTAAAACCTCCATCAGGAGCATAAACTATTTGGAACTCAAGACTAAGTGATAGTTGGTCCCCAATTTCAAGCAAAGAGTCTGCAACCAATAGTTCTCCTTCAGAAGGCACAGAAGAAATTTCTATAACCTCTAGACCTCCTCCATCAGGATTAGAAAATGCTTCCTGAAAAACAATCTCAGAAAGGGGAATGGTCTCATCAGTTGTCCCAGAACCAGATATCGGAGATACAGTAGGGTCATCTGCCGTAGGCAGTATAGTAACCGTTACCTCTCCAGGAGAAGTTGCAAACGACTCCCCATCTGACCAATTCCAATTCCAGGTTTCAGATCCATTATAGTCGCTATTAGGCGAATAACGTAACGAGTCCACTCCAGACAGAGTGAATGCGCTATCCGAAACTATCTCTATCGATTGATCATCACTGATCAAAAATAAAGTCCCGTTTTGGGGGGCTTGGGTTACCAGTACTGATACAGCAGGATTATCTTCAACATCCTTATATACGATAGCTCAAATTTTGACTACTGTATAT